>JAQULD010000001.1 GCA_028719045.1 Candidatus Omnitrophota bacterium
TTAAGGCATTCGTTTGACGCCGACTCGATGCCTTAATAAATCCTCACGCAGCCCTCTTTATAGGCGCTCTTCAGTATCTCCTCGTTTACCACATCGACCCTGGACCTGCAGCACCATTCGATCTTAATGCCTCTCTTTAATATTTCCTCGCATATTTTAGCCGCCCTGCCCGGGTTAACGAAAAAAGTGGCATCGACAAAATCTATTTCTTTTATACCGTAATGCTTATAGCATTGTTCTATTTCATCTCACACGCTCCCGGGATTCCGCTCCCGGTACGCGAGGTTAGCTATGGCGCAGAAAGAGCATTTAAAAGGGCAGCCCGTGCTTGTAAGCATGATCGTAAAATTCCTTAATTGGGAAGTAAAAGAATAATAGAGGCTATTATTCAAAAGGTGCCTCGCCGGGAAGGGATAATCGTCGAAATTTGCCGGGTTTGCCGATGGAGGGTTGCAAAAAACCCCGTCTTTAGTTTTATAAATCAGGCCTTCAATGCCGTTTACGCCGCTTCCTGATTCTAACGCCGATATCAACTTAGGCAAGGACTCAATGGCTTCCCCGGATATCCCGTAATCAAAACATTGATAAGACAATGACTCCTGCGGATACAATGTTATATTGATGCCTCCCACGATGATTTTCGCGTCCAAATTTTGTTTAAAATATCCCGCCCATTCAACCACCCTGTGAAACCAGTAAGTGTCGGCCCTGAATCCGATAATATCTGGGGAGAAAGCTTTTAACAGTTTTGCGGTTTTTTCCTTTGTAAGGTTGAGCGCGTTTGCGTCTATTAAAATAACTTTATGGCCTGCCTTTTCCAATATAGCAGCGACATAGGCTAAAACTATCGGAGGGGCAAGGCAAAACTCCTCATCTACCACCTTAAGGTTTTCTGAAAACTTCCTGTGCCCAAAAGTGGAATGTATTAATGCGATTTTCATGTTTTACGATTTCCCGCTAAAAGAATAAGAAAAAGAACCGGATAAACAATCTTTGCAGATATCTATTTCCGCAAAATTCACCGATAATTGAGCCCTGAAAGATTTGAATTTTTCGTTTCCCCATATCGACAAAAACGCCTCATCCTGAATATTGCCCATAATGCGGCTTGAGCGCAGGTCGTTACAGCATGCCAGGACGTCGCCGTCAGAAAGGACAACCGCGCCAAAAAATGGACGGGAACAAAAAGAGCTTGCCCCGGTAAAGCGAAAACAATTTTTATCCGCGGGAAGAAGCTCTTTCTTTATAATATTGGCATAGGTGACTTTCTTAAATGAGACCTTATCGGCTTTAAGCCTCCGGCCTAATTCAATTAAACCGCTTGTTCTTTTAGCGGTATCTTTGAGAAGTATAGACTGGAGGTTAACAAACGGGGTTTTCTTTCCGGAAGCGTCCCTTATCTTTATCAGCGAAGCGATACCAGCGGTAACCTTTTTGAAATCCCCTCCCGGCCTGTAGTTTTCGTAAATTTCCTCATCGTCGCTATCGACGCACACGATCATATAATCAAGCCCGCTCTCTATTAATTTATGGATATTTGATTCGCTCAGAAAAGAACCGTTCGTGCTGACCCCCACGATTATCCGGTATTTTTTCGCTAATTTTATCATCTCAAATATATCGGGATTCAAAAACGGCTCCCCAAAATTCCACAATGCTAAAAACATAAGCCTCCTGCCGCAGTTTTCAAGCAGCCTGGAAAAAACCTCAAGCGTCATGTAAGGTTCTTTCCTTTTGAAATCGAGGTATTGCCGCGGGCACATCGGGCATCTAAAATCGCATTCTGAAGAAGCCTCTACCATCAAAACGGCGGGATGCGCGGGAGCTCTCTTAATCTTAAAAGCCGAAGTTATTTTTAAAAGCAGAAAATTGAATATTTTAGCGGGGCTAAGCAATATTAATAATAAAGGTTTACGCAGCTTCCATAGCTCAGGTAAAGAATGCTTGTGGTTGAAAGTCCGGAATTCCATAATTTTAGCTGCCCCTTAAATACTCATGTTATCGGTCAGTGATTTGGTCTCTATCAACCCCGAATAATTCATTACATTCGCGATATCGAAGCGGCTTAAGCCGGAAGGATCATCTATGTATTCAGCGGCTTTTTTCCCGGCGGACATCGCAAAATCCATGAACAAATAACTAAAACTACCCTGTCTTCCGCATATTACCAGATTACCGGAATTATCCAAAAGAGAATTTATTACCTTATCGCGGTACTGTTTGTAATCAAGAGAATAGACCGGATATGCGTTCCCGGCAGAAGTGGAGAAATACCCAAGCACATCTTCATCCTTGACAACGATCCCTGTCCGCCTTAAATCTTTTAAAACACGCTTAAACAATGCGGCGTCTTCCATTTTACAAATATTATCGCCTTTATCGCAAGGGATTTCCAGCATCAAGGAAGTTTTTCCTGGCGGCGCCATATACGGGCTTCTTGCCTTTGGCTCCTGGATCCTCGTAAATATACATTCCCTCTCCGGCACATACTGCCAGGTATTTTCACTGATCCGTTCTTTATTTATCATAATATTCATAAACCTAAGGCTTCTATATTTAAGGTTATCCAGCCACTTGTTTATATCGGATCCGGCCTGTAAAGCGGGGAAAAGTTTTACTAAATCATGCAGCGGTATGGTAGACACCAGGTACCCGCATTCTTCGAACCGCGTTTTTCCGCCGCAGGACAAATGCACTCCCCTGACCAGGTTATCCGTCAAAGATAAACCTAAAGGTACGGAATCGGAAAGTATTTCCCCTCCTTTATCTTTTATGTTCTTTGCCATAGCGGTAAAAATCGCCCCGATGCCCTCCTTTGGATATAGATATTGCCGCGAGTAAGTTCTTTCTTTTTCCTTTCGCATATTTAAAAGCTTGGAGATTATTGTCTTAATATTCAAGGCGGATATCCTCTGCCTGGCCCATTCGCTGGACATAGACCCGGGATGGACGCCCCAGAGCTTCTCGTTGTAAGGCTCGAAAATAACGGAATAAAGAGTTTGTCCGAAGCTATTAATAAACCACTGTTCCAAAGAGTCCGAAGCGCCGCGATGGCCGTTGAATACCTTATGAAAAGCGTCTTTGACAATACCCAATGCATTGCCTGCTTCCAATTTGAATAACGCGTCCGTCAAATTGATCGGGTACTTGAATTCTTTGCCTTTAAGCCTGATGACGCTTTTCCTTTCCTGAAGCAATAACTCATCTTTTAAAATGGATTTTATTCTTTCTATTATATACATTTCCGGGGATATGAACCTGTGGCCACCCAGGTCAAACCTGAATCCATTATGCTCATTCGTGACGCAAAGCCCCCCGCATCTGTTTTCCTTCTCTATTAAAATCACCTCGTAGCCTTTTTCCGCAAGTTCCCAGCCGCAAAATAATCCGCTGGGCCCGCCTCCCAATATCACGACTTTAGATTTTTTCTTCATTATAGGTTTTGTTTCGTAAAAAAGAAATTGCGCAAGGCGTTTAAATTTAAGCTCATCATAAAATTATATTCTACCAGGTTCGCGCACCAGCACTCCCGGCAAGGGGAATAAGATATTTTTTTTATGGATTCGGCCAAGCCATGCGCGATAGCGTTGATCCCGGAATCCGCCATTTCGTTACAGGGATACAATATACCCTTAGCGTCCAATCTAAAAACTGTCAAGCCCGCAAAGCAAGGGATAACCTCCGGCAAAGGCCAATGCGACAAGTATTCCAATCCCCTGGCGGAATTTAAGATGATTTTACCATATAGCCGCGTTTTTTTAAGCAGCATTATCTTTTGGACCGCCTGCTTATACTCGTCAGGCTCCGGCGCAACCGGGTTCGCGGACTTTTCCCCGAAAATATTCATCCTGGAAGGCTGAAAGTATACTCCGACTTTATACCGGAGACAAATTCCCAGGATATTTTCAATTGTTTTAACATTGAGTTTGGAAATAACCGAATTAATATAAACTGGAATATTTTCTTCTATGGCTGATTCAAGCCCCATGACAGCCTTATCAAAACTATCGCCTCCCCGCACGGAATCGTTTATTTCCCTGTTGCCATCAAGGCTCAAATGGATGATACTGGTATTCCTTAACTCCTTAATCCTGGCTTTTAAAAAAAAGCCGTTCGTATTTATCTTGACCACGATACGCCTGCCTGCAGCGAAATCTATGATTTCCCCCAAATCCTCTCTTAGTAAAGGCTCTCCTCCGGTAAAAGAAATATATTTTATCCCCGCCTTTTCCATTTCTTTTATCAGGCCGAAAACCGCGAGGGTGCTTAATTCCTGCCCGTTATTTTTCTGGCCCGAGCAGTAAAGGCATTTTTGATTGCATTTCTCCGTAATTAACCAGCGTATCGCCTTAGGATATTTGCGTCTCATAAGCGAAGCGTATACAAAAGATTTTAAAAAAGCGCACGCGTCTTCTATGCCGTTACCGGCATTTTTCTTGGTAACCATAATAAATTATGCCCCGATTTCCCGGTTGCCGCTTACAAGGCCCCGTAGATTTTCTTTTCCAGGAATTCGATCTTCCCTTTTTCAAAATAGCTTCCGAACTTTTCAAATATCCGGAGCGCGTAAGCCCGGATGTAACTTAATTTACCGCTGTCCTTCTCAGAAGCAAGGTAATCTTTGATGTTATTAATATTCAACGGCAAGGCCATATAATCGTCCTCGATTTCCGCCGTAAAAAGCAGGCAGCTAAATGCCACGTAAGCCGCTTCTATATTGCTCGCGAATTGGCGGTCTTTTATGGCAAGCCTCGACCTGTTTGCGATGCAATCCCTGATCACGGAGAAATTATCCAAATGCCTTACTTTAAAAAAAACGGTCTCGGGCAACCTGTTCAGTTCCTGATAAGCAAACCCGGAAATAAAATAATCCCTGCAAGTCTCAGGGAGCTTTCCGTAGAAAGAATAAAGTTCCTCCGGTTTAAACATAAAAGTCAATCTTCCCAGATAAAAATACTCGGTTTCCCTGATATCCACGTTGTTCATGAACCCGGCCTCTTTCGAAGCGGACGCTTCACGGCATACTGTTATTAAATTTTGCGCATAATATTTGAAATATACAGGCGAGCCACCTTCATCGATATCTGAGCGCAAAAATGATTCATAAAAGACATGGGACAATCCGGGGTACCTTTTAATTAAAACAAACGTATCGGGTAAACTAAAATTCGGGCTGCTATAAATATCTTCCAAATACCTTAAAAGCATGGAACTTTTTTTATCCGGCGCAAACTTATCAAAGACCAGCGCGGCATTTTTCCCGGAGTAACCCCTTGTTGCAAGGGTCTTGCCAAGCCTGGCATATTCCGCGTCGCTTGTATAAGCGAGGTTTTCCGGGAAATTAGCGTAAGGCAGCCTCTGAACAAAAGAAAAAACATGAAAGAAAATAATAACAGCTAAAATCACTTTTTGCAAAGTCGCATTCAACAGGCAGATGCCTAAGGCCAGTATCGAAAAGATAAACGGGAACAAATTAAACAAATACCTGACTTTTAGGTCCAAAGAAGAAAAAGCCAGAAGAATCACATAGAGGCAGGCAAAACAGACGACAATAAACTGAAGGGCCCCCCTTGGACCGCAAAGCAAGCTAAGGTCGGCGAAATTTCCATTTTTTTTCATCAAAAGCAAAAAACACAATATAAACAATGCGTAGTACGGGTAACCTGCCCAGTAATGGCTTGCGCTAAAGGAAAATATGGCGGGAATAAAAAAACCGAAGATCTCTTTTGCATTAAAGTAAAGGTTTTTTAAACCAAGCTCATAAAACTTCTGCCCGTGTATTTCCATACCGTTAAAAACATGGGAAAGATTATAAGAAAACCAAGGCAGTATTCCCAAAACGAAAAAAACGGCAAATGCGATGAACTTCCTTTTCATAAAAAATTCCCGTTCATTTTTTAACCATACGGCAAAACACAGGGATAAGAACGCCAGGAACGCGTAAGAATACCAGATTGCCATACCCGCTATAAAACCCATGCAGGAATAAATAAAAACGGAGCCTTTTTTTTCGATTACTTTCAGGAACAGCGCAAGAAAAAGCCCGGAAGCAAGAGTAATGGTGTATTGCCCGGGGAAAATCATAAGGGTGGAATTGGTAAAAATAACCGGGGAAAAAACATAAAGAACCGAAAAGATCAATGCCGCTTTCAGGGAAATCCTCTTCATAAGTTTATACCAGATAATTAAGCCGGCCGTTGAAAGAAATAAGGCGAAGATTTTTAAAACGATGTAACTGTTCCCGAACAAAAACGAGAAAGGTAAAAAAGAAACCGCCGGAATAATTTCTGAAATCCCCCTGGAAGATGTGGCATAATCAAAAAAGGGCAATTTAAGAGAGAATAATTCTTTGGAAATAAACCCTATATACCGCTCGTCTCCCCCGTAAACGGTATCCAGGTAAAAAAAAGCGATGACCAGCCTTGAGGCGAGGAAAGCGCAAAGAATGGCCAAAAACCCCCTGTTATCCTTTAGAATATTCGAAAGCTTCGTACTATATTCGTTCATATTTATTATTAATTCTCCGGTCCATGCGCCGGTTTATCAAAAAATATCGAACCCAACAGGGATATGAATCCCATAAAGATTATCTTAAAATAGCCTCTCTCGAACACCAGCCTGGAATACCGGAAAAAGATCTTCGGCCTCAAATAAAATTCCCTGAGTATCTTTCTGCGGTATGAATTTATGGTTCCGGCTTCCAAATTACGCGGCAGGAACACCCGGGTTTGTAAATTCAACAAGTCCCAGTTATTGTTAAACTTCCCGTAATGCGGCGCCCTCTCATAATCTGTTGAGCCCGGCAAAGGAGTGAAGTACCCGACAGTGATCAAATCAAAACGATTTTTCAATATAAAATCCCTGGTATCCCGGATAGAAACCCTGTCCTCGGTTAAATGCCCTAGCATAAAATAACCTTTTGCCAATATGCCCGCTTCTTTTGTCCATTTAATGACCGCGGGGGCTTTCGCGAGGTCAATTTCCTTCTCTATAAAATCCAGGACTCTTTGTGAACCGCTTTCAATCCCGTAAGCTATAGACCAGCAGCCGGCCTTTTTCATCAATCTCAGGATTTCCGGTCTCATTACATCTATCCTGGCGCTGCAAGACCAGGATAAATCCAATTTCTCTTTTATCATCAATTCGCATAAATTAACCACCCTGCGCGGGTTCATCAGGAAAGCCCCATCCACGATCATTAATTCTTTTATGCCAAATTGGGTTTTTAAGGCCTTTACCATACTAACCACATACTCCGGGCTGTGCGCCCTGTAGGCTTTAGCGAACGCGGTCCCGGAGCAAAAAGTACAACGCATCGGGCAGCCCCGCGAGGTAATTACCGTAATGGCCGGAAGTTTTTTAAAACCGATCGATGAAGGCCTGTAAAATTTCTTTAAGTCGGGCAATAAATCCCACGCCGGAAACGGAAGCGAATCCAGGTCCTCGATAAAGGTTTGCGCCCCGGTTAGCTTCAATCCGTTATTTTCCCTGACAATAAGCCCATTTATGCCGTCAGGCTTATAATTATCTTTTGAACATTTAAGCAATTCAGCGACAGCCCTTTCCCCTTCCCCCAGGACCCCGATGTCAAATTGCGGGAATAAATTCATAGTTTCCTCTGGCAAAGATGAAACATGCACCCCCCCAATGATAATCTTTAAATCCGGATTTGAGCCTTTTAAGGCTTTCGCCAGAACCGCGGCTTTATTTATTGATAAGGTCGCCGAAGTTATACCGACAAACTCAGGCTTTAAAGAAAGTATTATTTGAGCGGCCTGAGTGATTGTCAAACCTAAAGCGCAGCAGTCCAGGATTTTAACCGAATGGCCTTCCCGACGGATAAACGCCGCCAAGCTCGCTATCCCTAACGGAGGCATATATAATCCGCCTCCGGCAAGAGCCCCGTAACGCTCTTTGCCGGTTAATGGGGGATTGACCAGAATAATTTTCGTCTTTTCCATTTATCTCTTAAAAAAATCCTCTTTTAAGATTACATCCGCGATATTTTGCGCTATCAGCCTGTTGCCTTCCCGGGTACAATGGCCGAAGTCCCCCGCGAACATATCTTCGAAATATTCAGTTGTACTTGATTTTTTCAGCGCTTCTTTGAAGTTTTTTTCATTATCCACTAATATTACAGCGCTTTCATCTTTAAATATTTCTTTTAAAAGGCCTACGCTCCGCAAAGGATATTGCACGCATACAAGCTTTATTCCTCTTTTGTCTAAAATAGCTTTAAGTTTAAGGTAATTAGCGCCTGTCACGGGATTATTAAGTTCACCGTCCCGCAACCTTACCCCGGAATGAAGCAAATCTTTATATTCTTTCGACCCGGCTCCCCATTTTTCCATATATAGCATTGCTAAACCGCTAAAAGCCTTATCATCAAAAAGGTTAGTCCTTAATTCACCCGCTTTCTTAAACATAGCTTCGGACTGTCCATAATCTTTGCGCCCTAAATAAACATATCCCAGGCCCACATATGCCTTATAGTTATACGGGTCTAACTCCAGGAACTTCTTGTACATTTCTTCGCTATGTACGTTATTCCCTGTCTGCCTGTAAAAATCCGCCAGTTCAAGGCGGGCTTCTATGTTTTTCGGATTAAACTCAACGGCTTTTTTAAACATTTCTTCCGCAAAGGACACCCTGCCCTGTTCCGTATAAAGCCCCCCCAGCCTTATATAGGCGGCCGCGTTATGGGGGCTTAATTCCAGGGCTTTTTTAAACACCCTTTCCGCGGCTGATGAATCATCCAACTCGGCGTATACCTCTCCAAGCTTTACGCAAATGCCGGCATTATCCGGCTCCAATTCCATGGCTTTTTGAAATAACGCTATTGCCTGCGAAAACTCCTCTTGCTCTTCCAGGCATTCCGCCAGCCGTACATAAGCCTTGCTATTTTTATCATCCAATTCTACTGCCTTCTTGAATGCCGCTAAGGCCTTGATAAATTCACCTTTTTCTTCATAAGATTCCCCCAGCTCAATAAATGCCTGCGCATTATACGGATTCAATCCCGTGGCCTGCTTAAACATCTTATCCACCAGGTCATACCTATGTTGACTCCTATAATACCGCTCCAACCCCACATACGCCTCATCGCTTGAAGGATTAATCCCTATCGCTTTTTTAAACATCTCTTCTGCCGGAGAAAATTTTTTCTGTTCCGCGTAACAATTACCCAGCCTGACAAATGCATGATAATCCAAAGGATCAAACTCCGCCGCTTTCTTAAACATAGACTCAGCCTGAGGGAAGTCCTCCTGTTTCATGTATATGTCTCCCGCTAAAACATAATAAAGCGCCCCTTTAACCGGCTTTTTATGCGCAATCCGGTAAATTTTTGATATATCCCTTGCTATCAATCTCGCCAGCCGGTAAATCCTGAGTTTATTAAACGCGAAAGTATCCGCTTCAGGGATGTCCTCATAATATTTAATACGGTTGTCATTTATACCCATCATAGTAATAACCATATCAGGACGATACTTCTCCAGGTTGTTTTCTAAATGCGTGACCAGATAAGTCGAATTTATCGAAGGCAGGCCTTTATTTATTACGCTAAATTTGGTTTTTTGGCTGTGCTGATTTAAAATCTTTTCCAGCTGTGCGGGATAAGAATCTTTCCCTCCCGCTGTCGTAGATTCCCCAAGGCACAAGATAAGATAATTGCCGTCCCTATGGCCAAAAATGCCGTTAGGATGCTCCTGCCGGGATAAAAATATCAATCCCCCCAGCCGTAATCCTATTTCAAGCGCGATCAGGGAGAATATAATCCCCGAGATCAGCAAAATTATTCCCTGCGCAGCAAAGACCCTTGATTTAGCGCGGACATTATTCATGCCATTTGATTTCCTTTAAAATCACTTCCGCGATATTTTCGGCAAGCAGCCTGTTGCCTTTTGTAGTGCAATGGCCGAAATCTCCCCCGAACATATCGACAAAATACTCTTTTTCCCCGTATTTTTTCAATGCGGACTTAAATGTATTTTCGTTATCCACGAATTGGACATTTTCATCCCGGCCAAAAATTCTTTTTAATGGTTCGACGCTGCGAACGGGATACTGCACGCACACTAGTTTTATCCCTCTTGCGTCGAGGATGGCCTTAAGCCTGCGGTAATTATAAATAGTATCGGCGTTATAATAATCGCCCTTCATTTGCATCAAGTCACGGAATTGTTTTGTATTCGTTTCCCCTTTTTCCAGATACAACTTGATCAGGCCGCTGCACGCCCTTTCATCAAACAATTTCGCGGAAAAACTGAGCACTTTCCTGAACATAGCTTCGGAACGATCATAATCTTTTTGAGCCAGATACGCATATCCTAATCCTTCGTAAACTTTAACCGCCCGGGGATTAAGCGCTAAAGCTTTTTGGTATACCTCTTCCGCGGCGGGATAATTTTTTATATCCCTGTAAAAATCGGCCAATTCATAATAAGTATTATAGTTACCCGGATCTAATTGGACCGCCTTCTTGAATATCCGCTCTGCTTCCGGAAAATCCCCGTTTTCCGCGTAGAAATCCCCTATCTGAAGATACTCCCCGATGTTTTTACTATCCAAAAGCAAGGCCTTTTGTAAAGCCGCTTTTGCCAGTTTCACCTTGCCTTCATCTCTGTAAAGCCACCCCAGTTCAAAATTGACCTCTTTATTTTCAGGCTCGATCTTTGACAATTCAAGCAACAGGCCCTCTGCCCGGTCATACTCTCCATTCAGCCTATAAAGATTGCCGAGTTCCAAACAGGCTTCCTTGTTCCCGGGATTTAGTTCCAGCGCTTTTTTGAATAATAATTTTGCCTGCGCATACATGCCTTTACTTTTATAATATCCGCCCGCGCGCAAGCAAAAGGCGCAATTACCGGCTTTGCTTCCCAACCCATCTTTAAGTAAAGCATCGTCATAGGGATAATAACGATTTTTAGGCGTATTCTCGTTGATTTTTGATTTAAAGCGGAGGGAAAGAATATTGAATAGCTTATATACCTTAAGATTTTTTAAAAAAAGAGGGGTTTTTGATCCCGCGTTTTCACCCAGGTAAATATGAAAACCGCTGTCATTAATTCCCATCATAGTAATTACCAGAGCGGGTTTATACTTATCGAGGTTATCTTCCAAATACCCCACTATACCGGATGTGGTAATACCCACTACCCCTTTATTTATTACGCTGAATTTAACCCCGATATCGGATTTATTTAAAATTTCCTCGAGTTGGCCGGGATACGGCTCTTGTGTCCTCAAATCGGCGGTAGTGGACTCTCCCAGGCATAAAATATGGCATGTCCCGCTTTTGCCGATAGACACGCTATTGCGGTGTTCCTGCATCGATAGAAAAAAGGCCCCGCCTAAACGCAGGCCCATTTCAAGCAGTACTAGAAATAATAGTATACCGAAGGTTATTAAGAATATTTTATTACGGAGAGATAACCCCAAAGAAGGAATATTTTTTCGCATCCCATTACGTTGATTTGACTTTTGACTCGACAGATTAAGGCTGTCAACCTACTTTTGCACTTAATTATACTTATTTTTAGATTCACTGTCAACACATTAGCGGGAAGATCCGGGCGAGCTTTTGGGCTTTATATACTTGCTTTTTCCCTGATCGTATTATAAAATAAAAACAATGAAAGAAATCGAACAGGATAACAAAAAACGGCGTTTTAAAAATAACAGGGAACTCCTCATTTCCCTTTTTATTTTGATAAAGCAAAACAAAAAATGGTGGTTATTGCCATTTTTGCTTGTTCTCGCGCTTCTTGGAATATTCGTAAGCCTTACTGGTAACCAGTGAATTTTACCCGCGATTTATGCCCTGTTTTAATTTTCCACTAGCCATGCCTGACATTAAGGGTCCCTCTTCGCTCAAGGTTAAAATAGCAATCGCCGTATTCAGCCTTATTTTCTTCCTGGGGCTATTGGAAATAGGTTTAAGGATAGCGGGCCATTTTTATTTTTCGCGTGAGATTACCAGCTACGGCGGGTCAAAATCAGGCAATTATGTCATTTTGTGCGTTGGCGACTCTTTTACCTGGGGCGGAGAAGTAACCAGGTATGAGACCTATCCCGCCTACCTCTCCAAGATAATAGGTTCGAAAAACCCCCAAAAAAAATTCCTGGTCATTAATAAAGGCAAGTGCGAGTATAATTCCAGCCAGGTTTTAAAATCCCTTCCCAGATGGCTTAAAATGTACCGGCCGAATATGGTGGTCCTGCTTGTCGGGTCCTCTAACCGGTTCAATCCATTAGGCTATAATTCATACGCCTCACCAGGCTTGCTTTCTGATTTAAAAGACAATTTGGATAATTTACGGGTAGTGAAAATGATAAAACTGATTGTCGTGAATTTAAAAAGTAAGATTTTTTATTGGGACAGGGAATATATCTTGAAAGATGACCCCAGCAGCCCGTTAGAATATGATTATTATACCCCTTATTCTTATCGCGGGATGCAGTATATTTTAAAGAAACAACGTAACAAAAGCTTTTCTCCAGGCGACAAACTAAATTCACCGGAAAACCTTTGCGCTTTAGGATATGGCTACTATAGATCGGGAGATATTCAAAAAGCCGAAGAGGTTTACGGGGAAGCCCAAAGGTTAAACCCGGGATCTGAATTTGCGCTCTGCCAAACAGCTTTCTTCTATGAAGAAGCCGCGAAATTTTACCAAAGCAAAGGCCAATTGGATCTATCCTTAGAATACTCATGTAAAGCGATCGAATTGGACCCCTATAATTATGAAAATTATTATAAATTAAGCAAGGCATACGATTTCCAAAGCAAATATGACGCTGATTTTATCATCGCTTTCTTTCAGCGCATGCTGAATAACCATAGCCCGCTAAAGGACAATACCTTATTTATGGCATATTTTAACTTATTCAAAGATAAAAAATATAATGACGACAAAATCAGCAAGTGGCTGGAAGATGACCTGGATAAGATAACCGCATTGTGCAAAAAAAGTAACGCGGATGTATTTATCCAGAATTACCCGGTCTCCTATCCCATGGCTAACAATGCCCTGAAAAATCTCGCTTTGAAACATTCTTTGACATTCATCGACAACCTGGCGGCCTTCTCCCAAGCGGCAATCCAAAACGAAAAAAGCGCCTTCATATTCGACGATTCCCACTGCACCCCTAAAGGGCACAGGATAATGGCCGAAAATATCTATAACGCGATGTCTTCAAAAGGTATGGCTTCGGAATGAAAAGGATATTACTGATCCGCACATTTAAGCTGCTAGGCGCAGGTGGCCCGATACCTCCGCTAGGCCTGCTTTATATTTCGTCGGCGATAAAAAAAGCTTTCGGTACTCAGTATGAAGTTAAAATATTAGACACCGGCACCGGCGGCTCAAACCCGGATGATATCAAGCGCTGCCTGCGGCAATTCAACCCCAATATAATCGGCCTAAGCGCCTTAAGTTGCGAGGCGGATTTAATGCAGGAAATCGTTTCGACTTCGCGGTCAGTCATTGCAGGCTGCAAGATTATTATCGGCGGGCCTCACGCAACAGTATCGGGGGATAGTTTACTCGCTGACAAAAATATCGATTATGTGGTTATGGGTGAAGGTGAAAATACAATCGTGGAATTATTAAAAGCACTCGATAATCCTGGCGCTCTTGGTTCAATAAAGGGCATTGCTTATAGGGAAAACGATAAAATACGCCTAAATAGCCCCAGAGAATACATCTCCGAGCCCGATGAAATCCCCTTTCCTGACTGGGGTCTCATCGATTTAAAACAATATTCCGGATATCCTAACTGGAACGGGCTGCAAAGGCAATATTTATATGCCCCTGTCCTAACTTCGCGGGGATGCCCCTACAAATGTATCTACTGCCATAATATCTTTGGCAAAAAAGTCAGGATGCGATCTCCGGAAAATGTCTTACAGGAGATGATGCTCTTATTCAAGGAATACGGGATCAAAGAATTCCATTTTGTTGACGACATATTTAACTACGATAGCGAACGATCCAAGCGTTTATGCTCCATGATAATCGCTTCCCGCGTAAAGGTATCCCTGGCGTTCCCTAACGGTCTGCGCGCTGATAATATCGACGACGAGTTAATAACTTTATTAAAGAAAGCCGGCACTTATAAAATAAACTTCGGTTTTGAGACCGCGACCCCCAGGCTCCAGGCCATGATCAAGAAAGACCTGGACATAAATATGGCCCATAACACCGTAAAACGGGTTTCAGGCGCCGGGATAATGACCGGCGGATACTTTATGTTCGGGTTCCCGACACAGACCAGGGAAGAAATCCTTCAAACAATTGATTTCGCGGTGAATTCCGTCCTGGATAATGCTTACTTTTTCAAAGTCACGCCTTACCCCGGCTCTGAGCTCTACGATTCAATTTTTGGCTCAAGGCGGCCTGATTCTCCTGATACCTTAAACGATTTACACTTTTTTTCGGTCAACCGCTCCTACGCGCAAACACCACCCGAAGAATTAAACGATCTGATCCTTCAGGCGCAACAAAAATTTTATCTTCACCCCAGGCGCCTCTTAAGAATATTATTCAAATCATCGCATAAATGGTTATTTTTGCGGACCGCGTTTAACGCGGCATGCGTACTTTTACAATCTTTTCTCCTAAGAAAACTCGCTAAAAATTTATCCTTATTATGAGCGGATATATTAAAAAAGCCCTTGGGTTTTTATTTTGCCTGATCGGTATTCTTCTTCCCTGGAGATTAAGAGTGCTTTATTCAGAGCTGCTCGGCTGGATATTTCAAGGCCTTTATCTGATATATTTCTCGCTGATTAAATTCATAAGCAAAAACCTTTCCGCTCAGGAGAATCATCATTCATGAAACGGATAACCTTACTATATTCAGGCGGGGTTGATTCTACGGCGGCGGCAGTCATCCTCTCAAAACAATTTGACCAGGTGCATCTATTGTCTTTCAATCGTTTTGGATTGTTCAATATAGAAAGAACCGCGGTCAACACCGCGTTGTTAAAGGAAAAATTCGGAGCGGACAGGTTTCAACATACGATACTGGAAGTAAATAAGCTATTCCGGATGATCTCCTATTCCAAGTACTGCTCAAACCTTCTTAGGCACGGTTTTTTTGTCCTTTCAACCTGCGGTTTATGCAAATTGTCGATGCACGTCAGGGCGATTATTTATTGCCTGGACAATGATATCCGCCATGTCGCCGACGGCGCAAACAAGCACATGTTTTATTTCCCCGATCAAACGATCGAATACATAAGGGAAATAAAAGCTTTGTACGCTAAATTCGGCATTGAATACTTAAATCCCGTCTACGATTTTGATTGCCCGGAAGAAAATATAGACTGGTTTAATAAATTAGGCGTAAAGGCAAACATCATTTCAGGAAACGGTAAAGATAACCCGCCGGAAAATCCCACCACTTCACAGTTATTATTCCAGGAAGGCCTTAGTGATGGTGTAAACGCGAAAGCGGAAAAAACCAATCAAAACGCGCAAGCAAGGTGCTTTCAGCTGACTCTTTTCAATATATTCCTTCACTGGTATTTTCTTCCGTCCTATGGCATGGAAAAATATAAACAAACAGTGTCGGTCTTTTACAAGGAAAAAACGGGGTTTCTATCCGGGATGCTTACCGATTACGCTAACGATAAAAAAAACAGCTTGTTACGCAGGTACCTGGAATAACATTTTCATAAAATTCATGGAATACCGGTTATGATAAAAAAAGATTCATTAAAAGCAAAGATTATATGCTTTGTTTTCTTTGTTTTGATTTTATTTTCCCTGGAAACCGCGAGCCGGCTTTTCTTTCCCGAGACGCTTTTGGATAAGATAATCCTTGTCCTTAAACAGGACCCTCTCCTATTCTGGAGGCAAAAACCGAATATAAATATGAATTTTCAAGGCTGCGAAGTGGCGACTGACGGCCTTGGGTTACGCAATAAAGCCCGTGCCATGGCAAAAAAGCCGGGCACAATAAGGATTATTTGCATGGGCGCATCCCCTACTTTCGGCTGGGGAGTAAACTATGAGAGTACTTATCCCCGCCAGCTGGAAAAATTACTAAACCACAGCCGGAAAAATCATTTTGAAGTCATTAACGCGGGAATAATCGGCTACTCTTCCTATCAAGGGCTGAATTTCCTTAAAAATGAAATAGTAAGGCTTGACCCGGATATTATCACCGTATCTTATGTGCTTAATGATATCGATAAGTACCGTTTTTTCAGAAGCAACGGGATACCCGATAAACAACTAAAGCCCGAGAATCGTTTTATAATAGACGTTGCGAATTTCCTATACCAAAGCAGGTTTATCCGGATACTTCAAAAATTCTGTTATTATATAAACCGCCCGGAGGCCCTTTATTCACCAGGGCAGAGCAGGGTTCCTCCTTCAGACTACCAAAAAAATCTTCAAGATTTCATAGATTTTTCTTCCAAAAAAGGGATAAAAATAATTTTCGTTAAAATGCCGGTAAACCTGCCTCTGCCTGAGCAGGTCGCGGAGCCGAAAAAATTGGAATCAAAAATTTATTTTGACCAGGCGCTGGCCGCTCTGGCAAGCAATAGATTCGACACCGCTATAAATATTTTATTAAAATCAATCCGGGACGACCCTTATTTAAACGACGTTTACTATTACCTGGGGATCTGTTATAAGAAAAAAGGCGAACCCGGCATCGCAAGATCGTATTTTAAAAAAGCGAAAGAAAAAGAAGTTTTTCGATGCGCGCGGGAAGGCCAGCTCTACAACAGGATAATGGAAGATGTCGCGGAAAAGAACCACGTTCCTCTTGTGGATGTCGTATCGGCTTTTGGCCGGAATAACGGGGAATATTTGTTTGTTGACCCAAAACACGACCCTATACATCCCAACGCCATTGGGCATAAAATAATAGGGCTGGCGATCTACGATACTTTGACCAAGTAAAAATCAAACCTTATTTACCAGGTAATTGATTATCGCGTCAGGATTCAAATTCACCGCGAGATTAAATTCGACTTGAGTCGCGCACCAGCATTCTTTACAAGCGCGGTACTTTAACATTCGCATTGCTTCCTTAAAACCGTATTTTAACACATCAACGCCCGGCTCCGCGTAACCCGTGCAATTGTACAAAAACCCTTTATTATCAATTTTAAAGCTGGTAAGCCCCGAACAACAAGGGATATCAGTCAGAGCGGGCCAATGATACAAATGTTTTAAACCTGCTATTGAATTTAAAATCTTCAGGCCGGGGATCCTTTTCCTTTTAAGAAGCATGATCCTGGATATCGCCTTCTTGTAATCCTCATTTTCCGCCGCCGCCGGGTTGACCTTATCCTCCCCGTAAACTAAAATCCTTGCCGGCTGAAAAAAAACCCCGGTATTATACTTTTTACACAATTCGAATATTTGTTCAAGATATTGCAGGTTATATTTCGATAAAACCGTGCTAAGGATGAGCTTTTTGTTGTGGGCTCTGGCGGCTTCTAATCCCGACAACGCCCTTTGAAAAGTGCCCCTGCCTCTTACTGAATCATGGATATCCTGCGGGCCGTCAAGGCTCAAGTGAATCAAATCAATGTTTTTAATTTCGTTAATTTTTTCGCTCAGAAGCAGCCCATTTGTGTTTAATTTATTAAAAATCCCTTTATTGTGAGAATAATCCGCGATAGTGGAAAAATCCCGCCTTAATAACGGCTCGCCTCCGGTAAATGAAATGTATCTGGCACCGGCAGCGTAAGCGAAATCTATAATTTCCAGCATTTGCCCGGTTTTGAGGTCTTCTTCTTCGTTATTGCCCGCGCAATACAAACAATTACAATTACATCTTTTCGTGACAGACCAGCTTATAGCTAAAGGGTACTTCAGATATAATCTTGCGCAGGCAACAGCTTTTAAATCACTGATTAAATTTTTCATGAACACATAACTTTTATTTAACGGTTTTACGCTTAAGCAGGATAAAATTATCCTTCCGCTTTAAAATTTCAAATTGATGGTTGTCTAAATAGTTATTTATTTCCTTCTCCAGGTCCCTGCCGGCTAAATACGCATAGTAGCCGCTCAACCCGTTAGGAAGGTATTTTTTATGAATAAGCACATATTCAACATTATAATTATTATACTCTGAAGGCAAATAAAGATGTTTAAAAGCATCCGGGTCGTTCAACGCGAATTCATAAATGTATTTCCGGCAAGACAAAGCCGGAAGCAGATCACCGCTAGCGGTAACGCTTGATTTAGCAGGGATTTGCCTTATGAATTCCCAAGCCAGCTTATCTTCTTCATCGAGCGTAAAAATCCTCTTATCAAAAACATTTTTTGTGCCGGCGAAGCTTCCATCAAATATCGGGCAGCCGCACTCACCCGGCAGGTCACCGACTATGCTCCTTGGAAAATTGCTGAAAAAACACAGTGCGAAAACCAACAAGGATAATGCCAGCTTAAGCCTTGAAGTCTTTATTTTTTTCAAAAAAGAAATAAGCGAAAAAAACAAAAACGGTATGATTGGGGCCAGGTAGTAAGAATCGTGGTTATAAGCCCCCTGGCTTAAGAGGACTTCTCCGAACATTACCAGCGGTATGTACATTTCCGAAGAAAACAAAGGCAAAAACAACAGCGGGTAAAGGATCATAAAGAAAACCCTGAGATGGCCGGCAGAGAACAAAAACCCGGTTGCCTTAGTTGAATGGAATGCTATAAATTTAAAGAGGCTTTTGAGGGTGAACAAATCCAGGTTGCAAAAATCAATTTGCGAGGGGTCGGACTCAAAATTCCTCAGGATACAGACCTTATTTAAAAACAGCACGTACACGCCAAGGTAAGAAATCGAAAACAAAAACGTAAGCAGCCACCATTTCTTTCCGAATTTATTCAACAATTGGTAAAAACCCAGGAGAAAAATTACCAGGGATATATCTTCTTTACATAAAGATGAAAAAAACATGAAAAATAAATAAAGGAAGAACTTCTTTTTTTGCATCGCGTAAATCGTTACCGCGAGTAAAGGCAAAGAAAAAATATTACCGTCCAAGCTCCCCAGATTAACATAATGCAATGGCGGATAAACCAGATAGCTTAAGGAAATAATAAACGCGAGCGATTCTTCTTTTAACATTTCCCTGGCGAGCAAATAAATCAATATAGAGCAGAAACCGTAAGCGAAGCTTTCCAGGAAAAACAAGGTATAAATATGCGGGAAAATTTTGTAGAATACCGCTACCAGGAAATAAACCGGCGTAAAGTGGTCCAGAAAAACATGCCCCTGGAATATGGTCTGGTGAGGCCCGGAAAAAGCGGCGATGTTATAGATAAGCTGGTTCTCTGCCGCTTCGTCCTCCCACTCGTAAGAAAAGAATGACTTAAACCTTAGGATATTGAGGCTGAGGAATACTATCCCGTATACGATGCTTAATACTATCAGCCATCTTAACCTGTTATCTGGTTTCTTTAATTTAACCGGGGTATCCATCGTTTTCAAAATAAATTCAGCTCATTAAAAACAAGATGAGCGTTGTTTAGCAGCACGCCTGTATCAAATCTCAGGCTCGGCTCTTTCGTGCATAGGTCCCAGCATACCGCTTGGCATCTTTTCGAACGCTTCCTTATTTCTTTAAATTTAGCGCAGCCCCATAATTCGGCGAAACTCTTTTCACGTAAGTTCCCGGCTACTAAACCGCTGTTATACAAATTATAACACGGGGCCAGGTCTCCATAAGGCATTATTACGCAGGTGGTTATCCCGGCAAAACACCTTTGTTTTATCCTGTTTTTGGCATATATGTCAGCCGTCCCTTTTAAATATGCGGAAGAATTCAGCAAAAGATGGCGTTTAGAATCAAATTTAATAACCTCTTTTATGTTGCTATTGATAATTTCCATGTCCCGGGGTTCAAAAAACAGGTCCTTGATTTCATGAAGCGATAAGTCATGCTGTTTACCGCTGTTTAAAACGGGGGCGAATTTTATGCCGTCGACTTCCAGATCCAGGCATAATTGGTAAATTTTTTTCAGGTCTTGAACGTTTTTTTTGTTAATTACGCAGTTAATAATGATTTTAATGGCTGGCGCCGCCCTCTTAACTGTCTTTATCCCTTCTATTACCGATGTAAAACAGTCCGCTCCCCTTATTGCATTATGGACCTGCGGGATATGGCTGTCCAGGGACACAGACAATACTTTCAGCCCTGTTTTTTTTAAAAGGCTAACATTGCATTCATTTAAAAGAGTCCCGTTCGTATCCATATGCGCCGCTATGCCGGAGGCGCTTATGCTTTCGATGATATCAAAAATATCGTCTCTTATTACCGGTTCTCCCCCTCCTATAGAAATTATCAAACATCCGGATTTTTTAACCTCTTTAACGATCCTTCCTATCTCGGCTGCGGTAAGCTCGTTTTTTTCAGTATTCCCAGGTTTTTTCCAAAGATTGCACATTCGGCATTTGAGGTTGCATCTTTCCGTAACGTCAAGATGAAGTATGGGCAGGAAATTGGGGGTATGTTTAAGATGAAACGACAGCATATTGTCCCAAAAAACTCCCGCGTATCCAAATGTCCGCTTATTCATTTTATGAACCCGCTTGAAATATATCTTTAAGGAAATCGCGGTTAAAAACCAAGGATGATGCGATATGGCAAAAGTTAAAGCATGCACAATCTTTCATTTTTTCCCTGAGTTTATCCGCGTTAGATGAACGCCATATAGCGCCAAAGTCATAAGCGCAATCCCTCAAATAACCTGCGGGGGCCGTTTCTTCGCACAAACCGACCGCCCCATCATGATAGATTACCCCTTCGGCCCTTCCCGCGGCGCATTCAAATGCCCTTTTTTTGTTTTTTTGTATTTCCAAAGCGCTGTTCCATGTATGGATTTCCAATATATTAAAAAGCTGGTCCGAATCCCCTTCCTTTAGATTCTCCTGTAAAAGCTTAACGATTTCCCGGACCTGCGCGGGATCCAATGAGTTACGCGAAACAAACTCCTTGTTTCCAGAGCCTTCTCTTAGCATTTGGAATTTATGGAAAAGACCGTGATTCTCCCTGATAAATTTATAAAAAGGCCGGACTTCTTGTATATTCATTTTCGAGACGGTAGTCAAAATAGAAAGTTTCCCGAAATTGTTATATTTCGAATAAAGTTTTTTCAATCTGGCTATCGTGTCCATCGATTTGTCGAAACTTGACGGATCGCCTCTTATGCGATTATGGGTTTCCCTGAACCCGTCTAAAGAAACCTGGAAATTGAAACAATTACGGGAAAACAAGGATAAAAGCTTCTTGGCCAGCCTCTCTGTTTCTTCCGGAAAATATCCGTTTGTATTGATTGACAGGCTCATCCGCCTGCTCTTTAAGAAAATTTCGCACACCTCGAACAGGTCTTTTCTTAGCATAGGCTCCCCTCCCGTAATTGTAATAAGCTTAACCGAGGAGGGTAAAAGAAAGTTGATTTTCTTTATTTCTGACACGGAAAGCTCTCCGGGAGGGCAATCTTTTTTGATGCCGGCATTAAAACAATGCTGGCAAGTCAAATTACATTTATTTGTGGCATAAAAGATCAACCGGGCTGGAGACTTGGAAGATGAAAGGCTGTGCCGGGTTAAAGCGCTAAAAGAACGGTAGAATGCTTTTCTAAAAAAAGAAGGCGATTTTAGAAATAGATTTTTGTAAACAAAATTCAGGTACTTCGCGTTAAATCCAAACGTTTTATTCATGCAATTATTTTCCTTACGTTAAATAACTTTTTTTGTACTTATAAAAAATGGTTTGAGGAAGGAACACTATATTCCATAGATACGCCAACAAAAGAAAGAATAGATACAATGCCGCAATAAGAATTAATCCGAACGCAAAGGGAAAACGCCTGTCTTTTATCAAGTTTCTTGCCCAGGAAGGAATATGTTTTAAGATATTGACATCATAACGGTTGATACCCCTTCTGTGTTCCGTATTAATGATATAGGCCGCTTCATTTAACGGCAGCAGCAATATAGCGGGCAAATCGAAATTTTTGATGACAAAACGGATCCTGTTTTTTAGTGAGCGGAAAAGGTCGCATTTCCTGCCATCCACGTCTATATCATGGAAGACAGACACGTTAACGCCCATAAAATTGGCTAATTTCTCTTTGGCGACCTTATACCCCAACTCACAATCTTCGGAAAGAATAAAATACTTTGGATCGAACCCCCCTATTTTCTCAAACAGGCTTTTCTTTATTATACAGTTACACGTAGCGACAAAATCGCACTTATTAAGGCGCGGATCTTCGCCGCTGACAGCGAGTGTTAAAGTTTCTCCGTTTGCCAAAATTGATTTCCTGCGGAACTCCATTTTTCCGGGCGCGGAATATATGTATTCCCCCCCCAAGCACCCTATTCCGGGCGTGCTCTCGAGGATTTCGATCATCTTACTTAAACAATCACTGTTTTCGGCCACAGAATCAGAATCGAGAAACCAAAGATAATCCCCTTTTGAGCGCAGGACGGCTTCATTTCTTGACATACAAGCACCGAGCCTTTTTTTATGGCTTATCAAAATGATTTCCGGAAATAAATCTTTTACACTGTTAAAAGCGCACTCGGTGCTTGCGTCATCAACTACGATGACCTCCTTAGCTTCAAATCCCTGTTTAAACACGGAATCCAAACATTTCTTGATCTTCTCAACTCTATTGTAAACAGGTATTATAACTGAGACCCTGATCTTTTTAGCCATAGTTAGAAATCGATAACGCCTAAAAAAGCGATATTTTTCTTTTTTAGCAGGATAAAATCGCCCTTTTCTTTAATTATCTCGTAATTATGCGCGGTAAGGAGCTTATTCCCGATAATCTCCTGCGCCAAAGGCTTATCAACAAAGGCATACTGTCCGCCAAGCCCATTGCAGATGTTTTTAGTATGTATCAAAATGAAATCCGATTCGTACGCGGGATAATAATCATTAGGGCCGTATTCACTTTCCCAGGCCCTGGGTTCATTAAGCCCGAATGAATAAAGGTATCTCCTGGCCGCTAGCGGGGTCAAAAGGTCGCCCGAAGCGGTAACAGAGGCGTTGTCGGGGATCAGGGAAATAAATTTCCAGGCGAGCTTATCCTCCCGGCTCTCGATATAGATCCTTTTGTCAAAAATGTTTTTAACATCGGCAAAACTTTTATCTACAAAATTCTTTTTGTCTATCAAAGTCTCATCCGGGCCGTCGCCGATAATATTCCTGTAAAAATTGGAGCAAATACAAACTAAAAGGACAACGCATGCAAGAGCCAGCGCGAACTTCCTCTTTACCCCGGAGGAAATGTTTTTAAGGAAAAAGATGAGCCCTATGAAGAGAAACGCTCCGATTGCGGCAACATACTCCGAATTATAATTTTGCACTCCCCTCATCAAATATAGTTCGGCAAACATCGGCAATGCCAGGTAAAACTCCAAGGACAATAAGGGAATGAACAAAAGCGGGTATAAAATAAGGACTGTCGCCCTGATATGGCTGCCGAAAAACATAAACCCAAAGAATTCAAGCGGCTTAGAAAAAAAGAATTTTAAAACCGCCCCGGCCGTGGCAAGATCATACCGGGCGTAAATATGCCTATCAGGATGTGAATCGACGCCTTGGGCGTAAAAAACCGTATTTTTCAGGAAGTTAGCCAGAAGAAAATAAATGATACTGAGCGCTATTGTCGTCAGCCACCATTTTTTCGGATATTTATTCCATAAAGCGTAAAGCCCGAAACAGATGGAAATCAAGGCGATATCCTGCTTTGTTGAAACCGCAAGGGCCAGGAATACAGCGTACAGCGCGCCCCTTTTAACGGTCAAAAAATAAAAAGCGCCCATTAAAAAGAACAAGGATAACGATTTTGTTTCGATAGTCCCCAGGTTAGCATAATGCAGGGGGCCATAAAAAAGGAACGCCGCGGATATGATAAACGCCAGGTAATTATCTTTGAGGACTTTCTTACCCAGGAGGTAAAGGAAAATCGAGGAAAAGCCGTAGGTAAAACTGGTAACGAAAAACCATACCGGGGGGTGTGGAATCAACCGGTAAAAGACCGACATTACCGCGGCAAAAGGGGTAAATCGTCCATAACAGCATTTCGCGATGAATATCGTTTGCTGCAGGAAAGCTCCCCTTAAAGTATTGTAAGCAAGCTGTATATAGGAAGCGTCATCATCCCATTCAAAGCTGAAAAATGATTTATACTGGAGGTATTTAAGCACAAAGAAAACGGTCCCGTATAAAAATGAAAGCGCGATCAAAATCAACAGGCAACCGTCTTTTTTATGATTCGGCATTTATTTTCCGCATTAAAATAAAATCGCGCTCCTGCCTCATAACCTTATAATCTCTTTCTATGAGTTTTTTTACTTCTTTCGCGATCAAGTCTTCCCCAAGATAAACATACTTTCCGCCAAAGCCGTTAGCAAGGTTTTTTTTATGTATAAAAATGTAATCGGCTGAATAAGCGGGGTAGCTGTATCCGCGCGCGTAAAACGCGCCGGCACCGCCTCCGACATTTAATCCGAATTCATACAGGTTCTTCCTTGAGGATAAGGCCGGCAATAAGTCCCCGCTCGCCGTAACAGACGCGTTATCAGGCAGCATTTTTATAATATCCCAGGCCGGCTTATTGTCCTGGCTTAGGGTATAAATCTTGCTGTCGAAGATATTATTCACCTTTAAGAACCCGGGATCGGAAATACTTTCCTTTTGCGCGTCCTTCGGCAGAGGGCCGAGGAAATTAGGCGCCAGATTAGAGATTACGGCTAAGCAAAAAACGGCTGGAATTAAAATACGCGCGTTTAACCTTTTTAGCGCAAAAATAAAACCCACGAACGCAAAAGGGATGACCGGTGAAAAATAATAGGACGTATCATTCGAAAAAGATGGATGTAAAATGATCTCCAGCAAAAACGGCAGGGCCAGGTAAAATTCCCACGTAAGAAGCGGCAAAAACAATAAAGGATATAAAAAAACGGAAAAAGCTTTCAATTTGCTAAAATCAAACAGGGCATTTATAAATGCCCCGCTGAATATAAACTTAAATATTTCCCGGAAGGTAGAAATATCCAGGTAACGAAAATACTGGGTTTTCGCGCTCGCCGCAAGGTGGTGTTCGAGCCTAAACTGCGGCAGCATGATCATTGCGAATATAAAGTAAAGCAAAGAAAACAAGCAGGTAGTCAGCCACCATTTCTTTGGGTACTTCTTTATCAATAAGTATATGCCCAGGAGAAAAACCCCTAACGGGATATCTTCCTTGCACAGGCAGGATAATGCCATGAAAACCGCGTAAGGCAGGAACTTTTTCTTAAAAATAAAGTACCAGGCCGTAAACAACAAGGGAAGGGCGAATATATTACCATCCAGAGTGCCAAGATTGACATAATGGAGCGGAGCGAATAAAAGATAAATCAGAGCGGTAAAAAAGGCCTGGTTTTCATCCAGGAATTCCCTGGCAAGCATGTACACGATAAAAGCACATAAGCCGTAAAGAAAGCTTATAATGAAATACAAAGTAAAAATAGACGGGAAAATCCTGTAAAAAACGGCGATAAGAAAATAGACAGGAGTAAAATGGCCAAAAAAATATTTGCCGAGAAAAACCGTTTGGTGGGGATTAAAAAAAGCGGCTATGTTATATATGACCTGGTTCTCAGCCGCGTCGTCGGCCCATTCAAAACTGAAGAAAGAACGCAATTTAAATACATTTAAAACAAAAAAAAATACCCCGTACCCCGCCCCCAGTATCAAAACCAAAACCGCTCTTTTATTTCTTAAATTCATTAAGTTTCTCTGTCAATTCGGGACGCACCTTGTACCCGGACTCTTCGGCTTTTTTCACATATTGCCGGCTCTTATCGTAATCATGCTTTGAAAAATAAGCATAAGCCAGAGATTCGCATATTACGCCCTGGTCTTGAATAGCGCTTTTCTGCAACGCTTAGTTATAGTCAAGAATAGCCGCATCGATATTTCCTTTATAATACTTGGCCTCCGCTCTGCTATAAAATGCCTGGCCAAACGAAGGATCTATTTCGATCGCCTTGGAATAATCGGATATCGCATTGTCGAATTGATTTGCGTCGTAGAAGCAGTCTCCTCTTGATTTATAGAGAAGAGCGTTTGCAGGATCCAATTCTACGGCCTTGTTAAAATCAGAAAATGCCGGGCCGTAATTCCCCTTCAAATGGTATGCCTGCCCCCTTAAACTATAAGCCTCATAAGAAGCATTCATAGTTTTTAAGGCCTCGGTTGAATAGGCTATCGCCTGGTCCAAATTGTTTTTCTTGAATGCCTGTAAAGCGTTGTCTAAAGCGTCCTTCGCCTTTTTCATCTTTTCATCCGCCTGCTGTTGTTTTGAAGGTTCTGACCCCGGTATTGAGTGCGAACCGGTAGCATTTTTTAGCGCGGCGGGATTCGGTACGGATTTTTGGACCACAGGTGACGGGTTTTTAACCGGAAGCCTCGCGGCCGGGGATGCTCCCATTTTATAATCCCGGACAGGGATGCCGTCCACGCTCTCGATATCGTCGATATAATACGTCAGCGTTATCCCCTGGAAATCAAATTTAAGGTACTTATCGGTCTTCTCAACTACTTTCCCTTCAATTTCTTTTTTTGACTTAAGAATTATCTTTTCCGCAAATAGAGGGACGGGCAAACAAAAACTTACAGCCAAAAAAACCAGACAAAAAGGTAAAAATCTTTTTTGACCATTCATACTTTTCCTCCCCTTTAATCCGTATAAAGAATCATTTTAAATTATAACACCAGTCCCGCACTAATGCACCCCAAATCTGTTTCAATTTTTGGAAACAAACAAGAGCATATTCAGCCCTTGCTCCCTGGTTTCTAAACTGACTTCCCGCCCCTGATCACGCAGGCTGTTTTTCATAAAGGAACGCTCGTCTTTCAAGACCCAGTCGCTTACAAGCAGCCATATCCTTTTATTATCGCCTATTGCCTTCATCTTCCCCAGAAAATCAGACTGTAACTGCGTGCGGGAGTTATCCCTGTTTTCCTTTATCAAAAAAAACCGGTATCCGTTTTCATCAAAAACATCCTGGTATCTTTTATCATTCAATTTACCCCAGTAACCGATGTCCGAAAGAACGCCTTTATTTTGAGGCCGGAAATAATATAAAAAAGCCGCTACTTCCTTATCTGTGGCCAATACGACCGCGTCCCCTCTCCGGCCGTTCTGTTTTATGAATTCAGCCGGTATTTTCCAGTTTATATCCAGGTTAAGATTATAAACTGCGATGAGAGAATAAACACTGACCGATGATAATAACAGGGCCGAAAAGATCCTTTCCTTTGGTCTAAGCGAAAATAATCCGTAAACTACGGTAAAAATAAAAACAGGCATAATAATGGCCAAATTTTTCACGACGAAAATGCTTACAATGGAATAAGAAACCAAAAACGCCCCGGTAAGCGTTAAAAAGAAATAAAACAACAATCCTTTTCTTATAAAGTCGCCCCGGGCCGACAAAAGTATACCTTTGATGAATAAAGGGACAGCTACCATAAGCCCGATTATATCTATAATTTTCAGGAACCTGAATTCGCTATAAACGCCTTTGTATAAACTGCTGTATCCCCTTCCGTAATTATCCCCTCCGGTCACAAAAGCGGAAAACATATCCCTAATTGTTGATAACCCGGGTTTGATCACCCACCAGGTCATTTCCTTTGATATATTCAGGCTGGAAAATAAAAATCCTAATGAATAAAACCCAAAAAACGCGCAGGTCAAGGCAAGCCAGGCCTTGCGGTAAGCGTTTTGCCTGAATAAAACTATCAGTATTTGCGAAAGTAAAACGAATGCCGCTATCGGATAAGTGGCAAGCAGTAAAATATTCGAAAAGAAGTTCAGGGCCAGGAACTTTATTTTCCCGTGTTTATAATATAAAACCAGGAAATAAAATGAAACCAGTGAAAGGAGCGTCAAAAGGGTAAATTGCCTGACTTGTTGAGATTGGTATACTTGAAAAGGGGAAATTGCCAGAAAAAATGAAGATAATAAAGCGATCCCCTCTTTTTCGAACACTTCCTTGCATAACAGATACATGAAAAAAACTGAAAGCACTCCCAGGATAACGGACAAAAACCTTAAACAAACCGCCGAGACTCCAAATACCCCTATCCAGGCTTTTAACAATAAAAAATACAATGGCTTATACACCACCTCTTTATCCTGGAAGAAAGTTAATTCCCTGGTAGCGCTGGCAACACTGTCCGCTTCATCATACCAGATCACTTTACTGTCCAGCTTATATACCCTCAAGGCAAGAGACAATAAAATAATTGAAAATAAGATTAATTTGCAGCGCTTTTTGTCGATCATGCAATTTTGAGGACAATATCGTTGATCTTGCCGGCTATAGCGGCCAGGTCACTGTCCCGGAATTCGCGGGACATCGGTATCTGTATCGCGGTGTTGTAAAAAGAATTTGCGTTGGGATATTGGTCAGCGCAGCCGAAATACAGCGGGCAATTATCCGTAATTTCGTCTTTTATGCCGGCGTCAATCCCGCGTTTCAGCAATTGTTTTCTTATCTCTTCGCAGTTATGCTTAGTCCGGATGATAAAATGATAAAAAGCGGGGTTATAGGGGTATCCGGCAAGCGGATAGGAGATGTCTTTATTCAGCATGCCCCTTAACTTTTTTACCTTTTCAAACAGGCCGGAATTCCGCTCGTCTATGCGCGCTAAAGCTATGCGGCCCATATAAGCCTGAAAATTAGAATATTGCGAATCGCTCTTCCTTATGGATTTATGCACCCCTCTGTATAAATTCGCGAAGGCCTTTTTGGTAGAATCGAAATAAAATAAAAATCCAAGCAGCGAATATAAAGGCGAATGCACGACCGCGTCTTCAACGAGTGAATTTATAACTTTGGTAAAGACCCTTTTAGTCGCTTTCGGGTACCCCGATGTCTCTTTTTTTATGAAATCATAAATATATTTGTTATTGGTTGCGACTAGCCCCCCTCCGAAAGTATTTATAGGTTTTGTCAATTCCAGGCTAAAAAAACCGGCGTCTCCAAACGTGCCCGCCTTCCTTCCTTTATAATCCGCTCCGAAAGCGTGGGCGCAATCCTCAATTACCTTAATGCCTTTGTTTTTTGCTATCTCCTGGATCTCATCTATCCTGCAAGGAAGCCCGAATAAATGCGTGGGGATGATAACAGCGGTGCTGCCGTTTACCTTTTTTCCGACTAAAGCCGGGTCCATATTGCCGGTACCGGGTTCCACGTCCACAAACACCGGTTCATACCCTAAAGCCTTGATCAAAAACGGAAGGTCCTTCAAGGTATAAGCCGGCAGGATGATCTGGCTTCCCTTAGGCAAAGAAAAAGACTTTATGACCAATTCCATGCCTTTCCTGCCCGAAGAAACCAGGGCACAGTATTTTACACCAAGATAACCGGCGGCTTCTTTTTCAAACAGCGGAATATAATCCCTTTCGCGTTCTCCGCGTTCCAGGGCGTACCGTAACATATCTTTGGTTAATTTAAGCGAAAGTATCTTGTTCCTTCTAGGGACCATTTTTACCTCCTGAGCCCGATAAAACCAAGCGCTTCTTTGATGAGGGAAATCTCATTAAGATCACAAACCGAATAGATAAACCTGTGTTTCAAATATTCTTTGATATACGGCCATGAAAAATAGTATCTTTTATAAAAATCGCTCATTAAATTATTCAATTTAGCGGATTCAATGTTGCTGAAATTAATCCCGGAATATTTGTAGTGCGTCATGTCTTTTATGTCTATTTTTTGCTTCAAAAGATAGTAGGCGTCACAACCGGGATAAGGCATAAAATAATGTATATACAATATATGGGGTTTTATTTCATTGATAAGCCTGATGGTCTCGGCCAGGTCAGCTTCTGTTTCGGAAGGATTGCCTATCATCACATAACCGGCAAGCAGCATGCCCGACCTCTTGACGTCCAGCGCCGCCTCTTTAATGCGCTCCCGGCTCTCGCCTTTGTTGAGGACATCCAGGATTTTCTGGCTCCCTGATTCTATCCCGAGCCCCACGCCGAAACATCCGGACCTTTTCATCGCCTTTAGCAATTTCAGGGACAATTTATCCGCCCTGACTCCGTCCGCAACCCATCTTATCTTTAACGAAGAAACCGCCTCGCATAACTTAAAAGTCCTTTCTTCATCGATGCAAAAAGAATCGTCCTCCATCGAAAAAACCTTTATGCCGAATTTTTCCTTGTAAAAACGGATCTGCCCGGTTACATAAGCTATTGAATGCAATTTGTATTGTTTGCTTATCGAGTGCCTTAAAAGCGAAGAACAGAAAATACACCTGTTCGGACACCCCAGGCTCGTCCTGATAAAACCCCAATCCCTGCCCCAGAAGAACGGTTTAGGGAATTTCTTTTTTCTATAAGCTCCCGGGCTAATCAACGACAGGTCCACATACGGCAGGCTGTCTATATCGCAGGCCGGATATTCAGTGCCGGTGGTTATGATTTGATTGTCATCGCTCCTAAACACTATATTACCTATCCGGGAAAGCTGTTTATTCTCTATCGCCGGTATCAAATCTTTGATTATAAGTTCCGGGTCAGTGCAAATACAGGCGTCTACGCTCGCGCAGCCCATTATTTCCAGGGGAAGCGCCGAAGCATGCTGGCCGAAGCCGACGATCACTAAGTCATTCTTCAAGCCTTTGATTTTTCGCGCGAAATCCAAAGCCGTGTTTAAGGACGGGGTCTCAAATTGCATGAACAGGACATCGGGGCTGTCTTGGGATATTTTCTCAGCCGCCTCACCCAGCCCGAAAACATCTCCCGCCGCCAGGTCCAGCACTTCGCTTTTAAGGCCCTGTTGTTTAAGGATAGTTGCCGATATAGCGGCAGATAAAGGCCAGACGGTTTCGTGGGGGTGGCTCTTATCCCCCGCAAGCCTCGGGAACCTTATGAATTTTACACCGCTTATTTTAGCGTTCATGGCCTGTGTTCTTTCTCGCGTAAAATTTGGTTTAGAGGGTTTTCGTTAAAAGCTTTAAAATCAACGCAGGCCTTTGCTTCGTTTTCCTGGGAGAAAACCATATCAAAAAAAGCCATGAATTTCCGCTTGAATTCGGAAAAAGAACGCAGTGTTAATATATGTTTCAATATATGCGCGGGCCTGGCGTGATAATTTATATACGCCCATTTTGTGATTTTATTTATATCGCTGTTTGAAAGGCTTGTCCAGGGGCGGGGCAGTTCTTTATCGGTTTCTTTTCCTAAAACCCAGTCGCTCCAGTAATCTTTACCGGTTGTTTTTACCATCTGCTTCCATAACGGCGTAAGCGGCTTTGCCAGGCATTTGGAAAACTGGACGTAGTCCAGGCCCAGCCGTTTGGCGAATTGAAGCGTTTTTTTCACGCTGGACTTATTGTCCCCCGGCGCCCCGATCAGGAAAAAACCAAGGGTCTTTATTTTTAACTGCCGGCACATATCGATGGTAGTCATTACCTGTTTTAGCTTGATACCCTTCCTCATGCCATCCAGCAATTCCTGGTTCCCGGATTCTATCCCGAAATAGATCCTCCCGCAGCCGGATTTTTTCATGGCGCCAAGGAGTTCCCAGTCCACCGTGTCAACTCTTGACCTGCACGCCCAGCCGATATCTATTTTCCTCTCCCCTATCAGCCTGCATATTTCCAGCACCCGTTCCCTTATACCGGTGAATTCATAATCGAAGAAATCAATTTCCCTTACCCCATGGCGCCGGTAACACTCTTCTATCTCGTTAATAACGGTCTGCGGAGAACGCGGGTTGTATTGCGTCTGGCCCGCCTCGCAGAATTGGCATTCAAAAGGGCATCCAAGTGAAGTTACCATTACGGTAAAATTCTTTCTTTCCGTGGGAAATTCCGCGTACAGTTTGTTAGGCAAAAGGTGTCGCGCGGGATTTGGGAATTTGTCGAATTCTATTCTTTGAGGATGCGGCGTAACCACGATATCGGAGTTTTTCTTAAAAACAAGGCCGGGCACATTATCGAAATCAGGTACAGCTCTCTCCATTTCTCTAAAAAGGGCGGGTAGAGTATAGTATGCGTGTTCTACGACTCCGAAATCTATCTCAGGGTGGGAAAGTGATTGGCGCGGATAGACCCTCAGGTTATAACCACCCACTACCACAGGGACTTTTAAACGGCTTTTAAGGAATCTTATCCATTCAAGGGTATCCTGAAACATATAAGTAGTCATCATAAACCCCATGACATCGGGGTGGAAGCTTTTTAAGATATCCAGCGTCGCTTCTTTAGAAAGTTCCAAGGCGCGAGCGTCTACGATTATGACTTTATGGCCGGCTTGTTCAGCGATGGAGGCTACCCAGGACATGCTTAAAGGAGGGAACTGACCAAAATATTTCTGGACGATCTTTATGTTTTCTTCGTGTACTTTATATTTAAATGGATTAAAAACCAGGGCCAATCTCATCTAACAATAACCTTTTTCAATTCGGAATACACGCTGCCGACTGAAATATCTTTCAGGCATTCGTTGTTCTTGCAGATATAATTCTTGTGGTTATAAGCTGATAGGCAGGGGCTGCAGGCGAAATTACTGTAAAAAACACTTAAATTCCCGGTCAAAGGGGCATAGAGCTGGGGGGTTTCCGGGCCAAAAAGGGCGATGATATATATATCCGTCAAAGAAGCTATATGGATAATGCCGCTGTCGTGGCTTATCAGAACGTCACAGCAATTAAAAAGCCCTATCAACCCTTTTAAAGAAGTCTTGCCGATAAGGTTTATGCACCGTTCATGCGGGACAAAATCACTGCCGCATTCACCTACCCCGGCAAGTATTACCAGGTTTTGAGGGTCCTCCAGGATCTTTTTGATCAATTCAAGGTAGAATCCTTCCGGCCATTTTCTGATATCGATTTTCTCATTGATGCCCAGGTTAATGACAATTCTTTTCCCGGTTTTAGCGGCCGGCCCAAGCCTGGACAATGTTCCTTCGGTCGAGCCAAAACTTATTTTCGGAAGCCCGTAATTATTGGGCACTACCTTCTTTTTCAATAACGGGATGCGGTCCGGGTCGCAAGCGATAGCGTTTACCAGAGAAAGGAAATTCTCCGATATATGGATATAAGGATTATACATGACTTTATGCGTATGCAGGTCCCCGCGGTATAGCCCTTCCATACTGTACTTATAGAAACCCACCCTGGTTTTCGCCCCGGTCAAAAAGCTCAATATGCTGGAAAACCTGGAAAACAGCTCCATATCCAGCGCCACGTCTATTTTTTCCTTCCTCAGGAAACGCAAATTCCTCAATATATCGATACACAACAGGAACAAATTATCATCCCTTAATGTAAGCACATTCTTTTCAGGGATGATATTCAACAGATTAACACTTTCTTTGTTCTTTTTAAAGATCCAGAAATAAAGCGACGCATCCGCGTATGACTGCCTCACTTCGCTGATAGAAGCAAACGCGAGTATGGCGCTTCCCATCTCGGAGAATTCCATGAATAATATCTTCTTCGGCAAGCATTTTACGGCTGGTCCGCCAGGCTTAGCGAGTGTTTGTATCTTGTGGAAGCAAGAAAGGAGAAAACAGACGGGTATTCCTACCCAATAATCGATTTTTCGCGCAGTATTTACCTTCATATCACCCCGTTTTGTTTAATTATACCACTTACTACCGGAAATGATAATGATTTTCGGCAAAACCGGCTTTGTTAGAATTCGACCTTGAGCCCTCCCGTGAAAGAGAACCCGGGCATCGGGAAATCCTGGATCACCTGGTATTTTCTGGCCAGGAGGTTCTCTATTGAGGCAAAACAGGTTACTCCTGATTTGAATTTCTTTGACGCGTTTAAGCCCAGGACATAAAACCTTTTAACTTCAATAGTGTTCTCCGGGTCATGGAAACGCTTATCCGTAAACTGCCATTTCAGCTCACAGATAAAACCTTTCAAGTCTTTGTATTTTAAAGCCAGGTCAACCTTATTCCTGGGCTGATAGATCAGGTATTTATGGGTATCTTTGTCTCTGGCGCTTAAAAAAGTATATCCGGTATCAAAACTCCAATTATCGGTAAATTTTATTTTATTCTCCAGCTCCACTCCGTCTATAACCGCGGAGTTGATATTTTCAGGCTGCCAGACGCCGGATTCTTCCATCCAATTTATAAGATTGGTAAAATCGCTCCTGTAATAAGTCAACCCCGGGTTCAGGTATTTATTGATTTCCGTGTTCAGTCCGATCTCTTTGGTCACCCCCTTCTCCGGCTTGAGGTTAGGATTTCCCTTATCCCAGCCTTCATCAGGCCAGAAAAGGTCGTTGAAGGTCGGCGCGCGGAAAGAACGGCTGACAGCCCCGTGCAATTTTAGATTATCCAGCAGAGAATAAAGAAAACTAAAAGACGGGTCTATCTGGGTGCCAAAATTGGAATAGTCATCGAGCCTGGCGCCGAAATTAAATTTGAGCCTGTCGGTCACATCCAGTCTGTTCTCCAGGTATACCGCGCGCACGATATAACTGTGTTTTTCCGAAGAAGTGCTGTCATTGAAATTACCCACGTAATTAAACCCCCCGATGACCTGATAATTATTAAGTAATTGCTTGGTTAACTGCAGGTCATAGCCTCTTACCGTGGTCGTGTGGATAAACTTGGCGTTGGCGGTTTCAAAGGGCGTGTCAGCGGAATTGGAGTTGAATTCCAGCCTGTCGTAATTCTGGTAGACCTTCATCAACAGGCCCGTTGTGTCGTCCGGTTTAAAATTCCAGCTGAAATCCTGGTAATTCCTGATAATTTTCTGTTTATCGTCTATATCCGGAGAACTTAAGAGCCCCGGAGCGCCTACCGTGCTCCTGAAAAAACCGGAATTAAAAAGCAGGGTATTATTGCCGTTTGGCTCATATTCGAGTTTGGTATTTATGTCTTTTGCATCCGATTCGGAATTCCTGCGAAAACCCGCCGAGTTTTGATATTCTCCGCTGACCAGGTATCCAAAGGCTCCGAGCCTGGCGCCGTTAGAAATACGCTCGTTGTAAGTCCTGAAAGTTCCGAAACTGGAATATAGTTCGGTTTTCTGGTTTTCTTTAGGAGGGTTTTTGGTAATTATATTCACCGTGCCTCCCATGGCTCCGGCGCCGTAAAGGCTTGAGCCCGGCCCATGCACCACCTCGACTCTGTCTATATTATCCAAAGGAATGGCGCTTAGGTCAGCTTCCCCGTCCCGCGGGCTGTTTATGGGCCTTCCGTCTATCATGACCAGGACTTGGCTAGCGGTCGAACCGCGCATCCTGATGGTTTTTGATGCGCCCGGACCGCCGTGATCGCTTATATTTACCGATGTAAGGCCGGTTAAGACCTCCGCCAGGTCATTGGCCTGCGAAGTTTCAATGTCCTTTTTTGTGACTACGTCCACATTCTTAGTCACTCCGGAAATATCTTCCTCCGTCCTTGAAGCTGTTACCACGATTTTGTCCAGCTGGACATCCGAAGCAAAAACGCTTGAACAGAAAATTAAAACACTGGCTGCTAAAACCAGTAATTTCGCGGTGGTCTTTTTCATTGTATGCCTTTCTCCTCCTCAAGAGCATTTGCCACAAAACAATATGTTTTTACGCGTATTTTTTAATATCCAAAAACCAGTGTTTCCAGAAACCATCCTTCAATATTGCTGACGACTCCAGTATTCTGAGGGGCCTGGAGAACATCGGCCCGTCAACCACTAAAGTATGAAACTCTCCTTTCTCGCCGCAGGGGCAGATATTCCTGTCTTTAAGTTCTTTTACCAGCCCTTTATCCACAGAACGGCCGAGGAATTCCTTTCCCATTACATCCGCCTTGCAGCTGACAATGACCGCCTTAAACCCCAGGGAAGTGAATTCCTCAATTATCTTTTCCGGGGCATTGTTCCAAAGCGGTTCCACGGCATTGATCTTTATTTCGTTACAAACCCGTTCTATCCAGCTCTCATGTTCCAATAGATAAATATCCCCGAAGACCATGGAACCGGTATCGTTGCTCCTTAATCCAGTGACCGCGGCCTTGAATTCCTCTTCGTACTTATCCATATCGGGGCTCACTTCTTTTTGCGCAAGAGGGATACCGATTAAACCCGCCTGAAATTCAAGAAGTTTAGCTTCCAGGCCGTGAAAACATCCGCGTTTTGATTCCCTTGAAATGAAATTCAGCAGGTATTTTATTTTATATCCCTGACGGATAGCTTTATAACAAGCCAGACAGCTGTCTTTTCCGCCGCTCCAGGAAGCGATTGCCGTAAACTTATCCAAAATTCATTCTCCTACGCTATACAAAAAACGAATAAAAGCGCTATTTCGGTCATTTCTATGTTAGCCCCAAGAGTATCCCCGGTTATCCCTCCGATTTTTCTGCGGCAAAACATCCCGAATAAATAAGTACAGCCTGCCGCTACTAATAACGCTAGCAAACCTTTTAGCCTCCAGATCAATAAGGAAAATAATAACGCTCCCGCCAAAGAAAACAGGAAAACGCTTAAGTTCATGCCCTCGATGAATACTTTGGCTTTCCCATCTTTTCGGGCATAAGGAAACAAGTACATGGCAAATACCGCGGCCCACCGGCTTAAAACACAGGAAAGAAGCAATGCCGTCCCGCGCGCGGGAGTTCCTAAAAACGCCAAAAAACCTATTTTTAAAAGTATAACGCTTAAAAGGCTTAAAACACCCATTACTCCGATGTGGGGGTCCCGCATAATTTCAAGCATTTTCTCAGCGGGTTTCCCGCTTAAAAAAGCGTCAGCCGTATCCGAAAGCCCGTCCAGGTGCATTCCTGCGGTAATGACAATCAAGGAAACCGCCAGAACTATACCGGTAATAAGCGGGGGAAAATTAAAGCAGCTTAACAGGGTGTTTATCAAAAGAAGTATAAGCCCGATGGCCAGGCCGATAAACGGAAAATACGCCGAAGACATAGCTAACATTTCTTCGCTGACATCTTTTATCTTTATGGGTATAACGGTCAAGAACTGAAAAGCCAGCAATAAGTTAATCATTTTTCTTCTCCGAAACTTTGGCGCTCTTAAAAGTCGCCATCCGGGTCAGGATCTTTATAGCGGCATCGGCAAGGCCGATAGCCCAAGCCCCGCCTGTCCCTTCCCCCAGCCTTAGACCCAGGTCTAAAAGCGGCTTTAATCCTATATGCTCAAGGATCGCTTTATGTCCTTTTTCTACTGACCGGTGCGCGGCTATCAGGTAATCTTTTACCTTGGGCTCGATATGAAAAGCGGCTAAAGCCGCGGAACCTGAAATAAAACCGTCAATGACCACGGGGATTTTTTTCGCGCAAGCAGCCAATATGATGCCTGATAACCCGGCGATTTCAAATCCGCCCACTTTTGCCAAACAACCGAATGGATCTCCGGGATCGGGTTTATTAACCGCCAGCGCTTTTTTGATCACTTCGATCTTGTTCTTTAATCCTTTCTCATCCAGGCCCGCCCCTCTGCCCGTGACCTCTTCCACGGATTTACCGGTAAAACAGGAGGTTAAAGCGCTTGCCGCGGTGGTATTGCCTATTCCCATCTCTCCGGTCCCTATGATATCAACGCCGCGGGCGAACTCTTGATCGAATATTTCAAATCCAAAGCGAATGGCTTTAATTGCCTCAGTTCCCGTCATTGCCGCGCCCTTTGCCATGTTCTTCGTGCCATAGCCGATTTTTTTAATGATCAGGTTTGGCGCGGCCTTAAATTCAGAGGCGACCCCCATATCCGCCACAACGACCCTGGCGCCCACATGATTTGCCAGCACATTTATAGCCGCGCCTCCGGCAAGAAAATTTAACACCATCTGAGCGGTTACTTCCCGGGGATAAGCGCTCACTCCTTCTTCAGCCACACCGTGGTCAGCGGCCAAAGTGAAAATCACTTTATTCTCTAAGGCCGGGGTTTCTTGTCCCGTAATCCCGCAAATTTGTTTTGCCAGTTCCTCTAATCTGCCCAAACTACCCAAAGGCTTAGTCAGATTATCCAACCTTTCCTGGGTACACTTCATTACCGCGCCGTCAAGCGCGGAAATCTTTTCCGTTACTTTTTTTATACTTTCCATTATCTCCCCGATTTGATTTTGACCGGTATGCCTGATACCGTAAAAAACACCTGATCAGCTTCTTTAGCTGCCAGCTGGTTGACTTTGCCGGCGACATCGCGGAAATCCCTGGCCAGCTTGTTGTCCGGCACAATACCGAGCCCTACCTCATTGGAAACGATGATCGCCGGAATTTTCTTTTTCCTTAAATTGATAAGCGAATTTCCGATTTCTTCGAGTATCTCATTATCTTTGCGCCCCGCCAGGATAAGATTTGAAACCAACAGGGTCAGGCAATCGATAACAATGCATTCAAAGCCGCCGAGTTTACCCGCTAACACCGCGATACCCATGGGTTCTTCGAAAGTGGCCCAATTTTTCGGCCTTGCCTCTTTATGCTTAAGTATACGCCGGCGCATCTCTTTATCCAGCCCCTGGCAGGTAGCCACAAAAGCCACTCTTTTGTATTTAGAGGCCAGTTTAACAGCGTAAGTGCTCTTCCCGCTGCGGGCGCCGCCCAAAATCAAGGTTATTTTGCTCATTTTTCCTCCAGATGAGCGACATCGTTAAATTTTTTTAAGGACAGTTTGTTTTTTTTGTATTCGACCACCGTAACACTGGTTGCCTTGGGCACATACTTCCAGAAATCCCCGCTTTTAAGCAGGCTGCTTACGAATATTCCGATCACTCCGCCGTGACAGACCACCGCCACGGTTTTTCCAGCATTTAAACCTATGATTTTCTTTACGGCCGCGTTAATTCTTTTTTTAAAAGCGCTGATGGGTTCGGCCCCGGGAATATTATATTTATACGGGTCTTTAAGCCAGTTCTCATAAACTTTCCCGTATTTTTCCATGATCTCATCGTGGCGCAAACCTTCGAGCGCTCCGAAATTTATTTCTCTTAAAGCGAGAACTTTGGTGAATTTTCTGCCGGGAAATATTATCCCGCACGTCGCCTGCGCCCGTTTTTTAGTGCTGCAGTATATCCTGTCAAAAATTATTTTTTCTAGCTGCCCGCGGAGTTTCCGCGCCTGCTCTTTTCCTTCCCGGCTCAAACCCACATCGATACGCCCGCAATAACGCCTTTGCCTGTTCCAGGAAGTCACTCCGTGCCTTATCAAAAAAATCCTGGTTATCATAATTTCTCCTGCGGCACAAGGACCACATTGGGCCTGCCGGTAACCTGGTTTTTGTTTACGAGAACCACGGTTTTATACACCGCCTCAATATTCTGATAGGTCAAGACCTCTTCGGGGCTGCCTTCCTTAAAAACCGAGCCGTTATCAAGAAGGACCATGCGGCTACAATAGGCGCTGGCCAGGTTTAAATCATGCAGGATCATAACGATGGTCAGATTATTCAAACGGTTAAGTTTTTTCAACAGGTCCATAACTTGTATCTGATGGCCTATATCGAGGTGTGAGGTCGGCTCGTCTAAAAGCAAAAGCCGCGGCTCCTGCGCCAGGGCCCTGGCGATAATGACCCGTTGGCGCTCGCCCGCGCTCAATTCGTCTATACGCTTATCCTTCAGATCCAGGGTAGCGGTAAGGGCCAGCGCTTTTTCCACTATCTCAAGGTCATTTTTAGTTTCAAACTGCAAACGTTTCAAATGCGGAATCCTGCCCATAAGCACTATTTCCATTACGGTGAACGAAAACCCCGAAGAGATATCCTGTTCCACAAACGCCACCTCGCGGCAAAACTCTTTCAATTCCATACGGTAGATACTTTTCCCCTGAAAAAAAACG
>JAQULD010000002.1 GCA_028719045.1 Candidatus Omnitrophota bacterium
AGAAAAAGTATCCTCGGCACGACGATGCTTATTTTCGTGTTCAATAATTGCGAAAGAGCGGTGGCTGCGTTACCAGAACAGATGTTGCCGATCTCTCTTAAGGCATCCATCTGCAAGTCGCTAAACTTTATTTCTTCCATTACCCTTTATTACCTTTCCGATAATAAAACGTTTTTTTGGAATAAATATTTTTTAGCTTTTAGGCCGCTTTATCGGACGGCTTAAGGGCATTCTTTATCGCTTCGGTCAACCGCGCAGGCTGGACCGGCTTAGTCACAAAATCCTTCGCCCCGGCGCGGATAGCCTCCACCACCAGGGACTGCTGCCCCATTACGGAACAGACCAGAATTTTGGCGTTCGGATCGTATTTAACGATCTCCCGAACGGCCCCGATCCCGTCCAATTCTTCCATCATCGGCATCACAATATCCATCGTGACCAAATCAGGTTTGAACTTTTTGTATTTCTCCACGGCTTCTTTTGCGCTCGAAGCTTCAGTACAGATTTCATGGCCCTCAGCCAGTAAAATCTTGGCGATCATTTGCCGCATAAAGACAGCATCATCCACAATCATTATTTTTGCCATATTTTTCCTCTGTAAAAATTATAGAATACAATGACGCTATGTCAAGCAAAATAGTTTACCCCGCGCACTTCTCATTTTGCTTAATAGCGGACATTTCATTTTTTTTAGGCCTCTCCAAAACGAAACTTATCGCAACCAATGCTCCCAGAATAAGATAGAAAACGCAAATTATTGCCCTATCAGCGACTGCGATCGCGGCCGCATTTTTGAACGGAACGCTTTTTTGCATCAGAAGAAAAACCAGGCTCCCCTCCTTAAATCCGAGCCCGGAAGGGGAAGGCGACAGATAACTTACCGTAAAAGTAACAGAAGTTATTTTTAAAATATCTAAAAGGGAAAGCGTAAGGCCGAATGCCCGTAAAAGAAAAAAATAGTAAAAAACCCCGCAGGCGACATTTAATAAAACCAGAGGGAGGACAGCCAGCGCGCTTAATTTTATCTCGTTAAAATAAGCAAAGGCGTTCTTAAAAAACCCGGCCAGGCGTTTTTTCCTGAACAAGCTAAAGGGCAGGATAACGGCTAAAAGGACGATAAAAACCAACGGGACTTTAAGCGCTATTTCCGGACCGAAATAAAACCCGAGGGCCACCCACGGCAGAAACGAGAGCAATTCCAGGAGCGCGAAAGAAGAAACCGTTTTATACGCCGGCAGGTCCTGCGCCTTTAACTTCAGGCTTATCGCCGCATAACCGGAGCCGCTGAAAAGGAATTTGTTCAAAGAATGCGCAGCGCTGATCATTCTCACCGAGTGGATCAACTTTAATTCCCGCTTCAATAAAACATAAAAAATAAATGAACTGGTGAGGACGCTTATGGTTAAGATCAAAGGGATAAAGATTATCGCGGGGATCATATTAATGTTTTTTACACACTCCCGTAAGGCCTTTACAGAAAGGAGTCAGCCCGCTTAAACACGAATGGGCCTTACGTACAATTTTGGAGCCGTAAAAAGGCGACAGCCAGCCGAACCGGCCGTAAATTTTCACGGAGGAAAAATGTTTTTTTAAAAGTCCCCTGAAACTGAAATAGTCCATTTCCGAAAAATGAGTGGAGTGTTTTTCTTTAAGTATTTTGCAATAAAGCCTGAATACCGGTTTATTCGGAGTGGATATGACCAGCCGGCCGTCAGCGGATAAAACCCTTTTAACCTCGCGCAAGACCTGCGACTGTTCCTCCCTGCCCGGCAGGTGCTCTATCACTTCAAAGGCGACGACAGTGTCGAAATAAGAATCCTTAAAAGGCAGGGCCCTGGCGTCGGAAAGAATAAATCTCACCGCCGATTTTCCCGCGGATTTCCTGGCTGTTTCGATCCTGTTTGCGGACAAATCCACGGAAACCAATTCCCCGCAATTTTCTTTAAGCAGCCTGGTCATGAGCCCGTCACCGCAGCCTATCTCAAGGCACCTGCCCTTGACGAACCCGAGGATAAAGCTTGTAAACTCTTTATACGGGCTTGCGGCGTGCCTTTCTTTCCGGGCGGATTCTTCCAGCGTTTGCCGATAATTATTAAAATCCATTTAAGTGAATTTTTTTATATATTTAGCCAATTCAGGTATCACCTGTCCCCAGCTGTACCCGGCGCTTATGCCAAGAGCCTTATCCGAAAGTTCCTTCAATCTTTCTTCCGAAGAAAGCGCCGCGAGCATTAATTTTCCCAATCCGTGAGCATCCTGCTTTTTAAACCTGGGCATGCCTAAATCGGGGCAGGCGCTGGAAACTATCACTGGCGTACCGCAGGCCATCGCTTCCAGCGCCACCATGCCAAACGGTTCGTAAAGCGAAGGCATCACCAGCAAATCCGCGGCATTATAAATTTGCGCCAGATCCTCCTGGCTTACCTTACCGATAAAATCCGCCTGGATATCCAGGGAGCGCGCCAGCCGCATCAGCCTTGATTTTTCAGGGCCGTGTCCGGCGACGGTCAGTTTTGCGCCCGCCGCCTTTCCCGCCTCGTTAAAAGCGTAAAATAAAGTCTCGATGCCTTTTCGCGCGTCAAGCCTGCCGGCGAAAAGCACCCGCTTGCTTGCGGCTTTAAAAACGCGGCTGGAAGCCGGTTTGAACATGGAAATATCCACTCCGTTAGGGATGACCGCGTATTCTTTTTTTATTCCTGCCATGCTATTCAACTCATCAAGCATATTGTTTGAAGGTATTATGACTCCGTCGGCAGACCGCAAAAGGCGGCGCTCGAACGGAACATATAACTTGTTCAAAAATGCCAACACCTTCCTGTTAACCTCCTTGCAGGCGAGGTATTCACCGTACCGGCTTCCCTGGAAATGGACTATTAAAGGGCGCGTTACCTTTGCCCAGAACGGGGTGGAAAGGCTGTAAATCAAATCGAAATCACGCTGGAGGCGGCTTATGAGCCGCCCGGCAAAAAAAGCGAAGGGGGGGATTTTAGTCAGGAAATTAGGTCCGGGCAAAGGCACCCAATATATCGTTGTCCCTTTTTTACATTCCCTGCGGCAGGCGGCCGCATGCGGATCTCCGGCAACCGTGGTCACTTCGATGCCAAATTCCGGCAACAATTGCTGTATGCGCCCGGAACAGACACCCATGCCTCCTTCGGCAAACGGCGGATGGTCACGGCTTACTAATAATACCCTGATTTTTCTAAGGCCGTTTTTATTATTCATCAAAAATACTGTTTTAAGCGGTCTACTATTACCGAAGAGGGAGTTACGTCCGGCAAAGGCTTTATCTCTCTTTCGAATGTTTTATAACGGCTGAAAAAAAAGCGCATTTTATCCCGATCGAACGCGCAAAGCTCCGCGTTGCTTCCGAGCCCTTCGTCTCTCTCGGTGCAGCTGCGCAGCAAGAGGCAGGGCTTTCCCAGATAATAAGCCTCCTCCTGTATGCTTCCGCCGTCAGTAACCACCAATTCGCACTTTTTAAGCAGCTGTATAAAATGGGAATGAGACAGGATATTATAATGAAAAATATTTTTTATGGCGTAAATGCGCCCCAGAAGGTTAAACCTGGCCAGCTGGCACAAAGTAGACTTATGCTGCACGAATACAACCGGCATGGCGCCGGCCAATTCCGACATCATTCCTATTATCGACAATAGCCGTTTTCGTGAAAAAATAGTTTCAGCGCGGTGGAACGTTATCAGGCAGAATTTATCGGGCTTTAAGCTTAAACGGCTTCCCTCTTTGAGGCTGGCGTGGACCGTTTCAATAGCGGTATTACCGGTTAGCAAAACCGCTTTTTCAGATAATCCCATTTTTTTTAAATTATTAAACGCCGCGGCGGACGGGGCGAAAAGCAGGTCGGAACATCTCATCCCTACAACACGGATTATTTCTTCCGGGAAAGGCTCAAGCCAGCGGAAAGAACGTAAGCCCGCCTCGATATGGGCGACCTTTATCCCCGCCCTTTTTGCGAGATACAACCCTACCAGCGTAGACAGGGTGTCCCCGTGGATAAGACATATTCCGTATTTACCCGCGAAAACTTTTTCTTTTATCCACCGGGAAGAGATACTTTTATAACCCAGTCCGCAAAGCCAGCCCAGCGCCTGGGCGGGGCTGGAAACCATCTTTCCCTTATAAAGGCAGACAGCGGGTTCCGCCAGCCCGAATTCGGCGCGCAGCTTGCTGGTGAGGGAAGAATGCTGCCCAAGATCGATGAGGTTGAACTCCACGCGTTCTTCCATCAGGCGCCACATCACAGGCGCCATTTTGACCACCTGCGCTTTTGTGCCTACGGCAATATGGATCATCGGGATTTACTTTCTAATACAGCTTCTTTTGCTTTCGTGACTTTGGAAGGACGGGAAAATCCGCAAAAGGCCCTATTCGGTCCTGTCCATGCGCAACTGGCTTATCTGTTCGGAAATAAGGCCGAGCATAAAAATAATCAAAGAAGTGATAAAGAGTAAAACACTCATATTGGTGAAACGTCCGGAAGTAAAATAGGTATGCAGGTAATTAAGCAGTCCGCAGGCGAAGAAGAAAATGCTTACCGGCAGGAATACGCGCAGAGGGGAAAAAAAAGTGGCGATGCGCACGATGATAAGGAAAAATCTCACCCCGTCTTCCAGGAGATTGATCTTGCTCCTGCCTTCTTTTCTTTTTTTGGATGAAATGGGGACATATTTTATGGTCCTTCCCGTCTTTAAAAAAGAAAGGGTGATCGTCGTAGGGTAAGAGAAGCCGTTTGGCAGAAGGTAAACGAATTTCAAAGCCTTTTCGCGTTTAACCGCGCGGAACCCGCTGGTTAAATCCCGTATTTTAAAACGCGTTATATAACTGGCAAATAAATTATACGCGCGGTTGGCGATATTCCTGGAAGAAAAACCGGAAAAATCCCTCGCTCCGATCACCATATCGAAATTTTCCATTTGAGAAAGCAAAAGCGGGATTTCCCGCGGCAGGTGCTGGCCGTCTCCGTCCATGAACACGGCGATATCCCCTTTTGCCTGGCGTAAGCCCGTCTTTACGGCGGCTCCGTTTCCGATACGGTAAGGGTGCCGGATGACTTCCGCCCCGTTTGCCAGGGCTGTTTCACCGGTTTTGTCGGTGGAAGCGTCATCCACCACGAGGATCCGGCAGGAAGAACCTAAAACCCCGCGGATTTCCTTGATTATTCCGCCGATCGTGTCCTGTTCGTTGTAAGCAGGGATAATTATATCCAGTTTTTCCACCTTTCTCCCTTTTGTATTCATTCTAACAAAAGAAGCTAAAAAAACCTACAATTTTTATTAAAATTTGATATAATACCGGATTAAGATGGCTGAAATACACAAAACCAAGATCGCCGTTATCGTGGAAGACCAGCGCCTGCAGGATTACATCGTCCTGCTTCTGGTCGGTGAAGGCTATGAAGTAAAAGCCTTTTCTTCCCAAATCGGGGCCCTAAACAGCCTGGAGGCGGATATCGTGGACCTGGTCATCTCTGAATTTCATTCCCCGAATATAAACGGCCTGGATATCTGCAAGATCCTCAGGAAAAACTTCATCTACAACCTGATCCCGATATTCTTCATTATTGAAGACACCGAACCCCTTAACGCCGCCAGGCTGATTTTCGCAGGCGCCGACGACTATATCAAGAAATCGCAGATCGAAGACGAATTGTTCCTTAAGGTAAAACTTATCCTTTACCGGATGATAAGGCTCGAAGATGTAAATACCGTGACAAAACTTCCCGGCAGGTCCGGATTAGTGCGGGAGCTGCAGAAAAGAAAAGAAATAAAAGACCCCTTCGCGATATACGACGCCCAGATATTCCGGTTCAGGGATTTTCTCCACCATTACGGCTTTGAAAAGGCCGACGCGGTGATTAAATTCACCGGCGCCCTGATATTAAAAACCCTGCGCGATATGGGCAATGCCTCTGATTATCTCTGCCATTACCAGCCGGAAGAATTCCTCTTCCTGTCTTTACCCGATAACACGGACGCCATAGCAAACAGGATAATCAAGGAATTTGACCAGGGAATAAGCGCTTTTTACGACGATGATGAAAAAAGGAGAGGACACGCCCTTATAAAAAACAGGAACGGGGAGATCCAGCAGGTGCCTTTCCTGAAATTGCACATCGGGATCGCGATAAACTCTTACTTCCAGCTTTTTGACAATACCAGGATCGTGCAGATAGCAAACGAAATAAAAGAACTCGCCCAGAAGACCCCGGACAAAAGCATGTACCTGAAAGAGGAACGGAAGAATTATTCCCTGTCTTAATCCGCAGTTAATTTTTAAGGCCTATAACCTTAAGAAAACCATCTTCTACTTTATAACCTAAAACCAGGGCTTTTTTAGCATGGCGTCTTGCAAGTTCCAGCTGAGGGGGGGTAAGCGAAGCGTAGAGCACGGCGAGGTTGTTATGCGCGTCGGCAAAATCCGGCTTTAGCCTTACCGCTTCTTTCAAATGCCACAGCGCCCGCTTGTCCTGCCTTTGCGCGTAGAGAGTCCCCAGCGAGTAATGCGAAAGCGCGAACGCCGGATTAAACTCCAACGATTTCTCGTAAGCTTTGATCGCGTCCGCCGGGTCTTGTTGCTGCTCATATATCTGGCCTAACCCAAAGTATGAAGAGTATGTCTTTGGCTGGAACCTGATCGCTTCTTTAAAATAATGTTCCGCCTCAGCCAATTTTCCCCTTTTAAAATATAAAATCCCAAGGTTTTCCAGGATCCCGGCCGCCTGGGGATTAAAACTTAAACCGGCTTTCCAGGCCGCTTCCGCCTTCTCGTCGTCATCCATCTGGGTATAAACCACCCCCAGCCCCTGATATGTGGCGGAATAGCTGGGTTTTATCTCTATCGCCCTGTTTAATTCTTCGATCGCCTCCTTGAATTTTTTTTGATTGCTGTATATCCGCGCCAGATTTATCCGGCTGTTGAGCTGCACGTCCACGGCATTGGAAAGGGAAAGGGCTTTTTTAAATTCTTTCTGGGCCTGTTCCGACATTTCGATCCTCGCGTATTCGATACCCAGGTTGTTATGCGCCAATGCGGAACCGGGGTCCCTTTCCACAGCCCTCTTATAAAGGGTAAGCGCGTCTTTCCATTCATAGTTTCTAAACCATACCAGAAGCGTAAAAACGCTCAGCACCGCGAAAGCGGCAAACAGAAGCTTACGCCGGAATTTCAAATAAAAATGGGCCAGTACGCCAGAGAGGGCCAAATAAATGCCCATCCCCGGCAGATAAAAATGGTGTTCCATGGCCGGATAATTCAAAACAGCGTAAAATTTAGGCAATAAACAAATAAGGTACCAGGCCAGCCCAAAACTGATCAAGGGTTCTTTTTTCCTTAAAATAAACACAAGCGCTATCAAAGCCATCACGGCCAGAAACCCGGAGAATACAACCGGGCTGAATACATTAGTATATTCGGGGAAGACATGGTGCAAATTCAAAGGGAAAGGCAGGATAAAGAGGCGTAAATAAAAGATACTCACCACAAATTGCATCAGGAAATTAGAATAAAAACTGCGCACCGGGCTGCTTAAGGGCGACAGGATAGCGGTAGTTTCTCCGATTACCGCCTGTTTATATACCCAGTAAAATACGCTTAAGGCGGCCACAAAAAGATAAATCCCGGCTTTACTCTTGATTTTTTTGATTAGTGTATCCTGCGGAGAAAGAAAAATAAAGTCACAGGCCAGGGCCAAAAAAGGAAAAACCAGGGCGGTTTCCTTGGTCAAGAGCGCCAGGATATAAAGCAAAACCGCGAGCATCGGCCTTGACCTTAAATATAATAATACCGCCGCAAGTGTGAAAAAAGTGACCAGCAGGTCGGAACGGCAGGAAATATAATTTACCGCTTCGGTATTTAGAGGGTGCGCGATAAATAAAAGACAGGCGCCCAAGACAAGGCCGAACGGGAGGTCCTTTTTTAAAAACCTGAGGATCGAATAAAGCAGTACGCCGTTTAAGAAATGTGTAAGTATGTTTATGATATGGTAGCCCAAAGGCGCCAGGCCGCTGAAAAAATAATTAAAACTAAAGGTAAGCATTAGAAGAGGGCGGAACATCCCCCTGGGTATATCCGGGATAGAAGTATAGTATCCTTTAAAAAACATGGGGATATAACGGGCATCCTTAATATAAAGATTGTCGCAGATGGAATGGACATCGTCAAAGGCAAAAACGTTCCAGAGGGAATTGAAATAAAGGATACCGCAGAAAGCCGCTAAAATAAAAACCGCTAATCCGTCTTCTTTTTTCTTTATGAAAGTGAACATAGTTTATAAAAAAAATCCCGCACCTTTAGGATCGATAAGGTGCGGGATCAATAACTGTCTTTAATCAGCGGGTTTACGGATGCGTATGGGTCTTAAGAACCCCGGTGCTGACTGAATAAAGGGTATTGTAATCAAATGTGTAACCCGGATGTTTCGGTAATGTGTCGCCGATCAAATAGGATGTAAAACTTGTAGAATGCAAACTTGAAGGGAACGCCGCCGAACCAGCCAATGCTCTTTTCGCGTAATAAGATGTAAGTGCCGCTCTTACCGCGCCGACGTTGGCGTCGCAGGCCGCCTGTTCCGCTTCACGGCGGATACTTATATACTTGGGCACAGCGATTGCTGCAAGGATACCGATAATGACAATAACCATAACTAATTCGATCAAAGTAAAACCTTTTTTGCTTCTGATCATCTGTCACCTCCTATTGTAGGCATAGTGTAACAAACTTGCATTTTTCTGTCAAGTTTTTTTTTAGCTCTTCTCTCTTATGATCCAGCCTGGCAGGCAAAAGAAAACCGTAAAAATATCCTTATTGTATGGAAGCGGGCGTAATGTCTGTATCCCAGGCTATTATCCAATATATCTCGGCGTTATTGCTGCCTATTAACCTCACATTGCCGGTATTGGGATCGCCGTCATCCACTGTTTGGTCGATCTTCAGGGCGGACTGATAAGGGACCCGGCAGGCCATATCCACCCCTGTCTGCCAGCAGCGGTCATCGAAAAAAAGGCCTATATCGCATTCCGGGGCGCCTCCGCGGTTAACGCAATCCATGCCATATATGCCGGCCCAGGGATGAGCCGGAATCGCTTTTTCCAGATACGGCCCATCCCATCCGTTTAAACTTTTCATGTTCGACATAAAACCGTTGTCGGTTATTTGGACCCAACTACCGCCGGCGCTACGGACGATCGGCCAGGACCCTGTCTCAGCGTAATATGTATACGTGCCGGTTTTGTAAGTCCCATAGTCGCTGATAGCCCTGGAGATCTTCGCTTTTTCCACCGCCTTAAAAGCATTTGGAGCGATAACCGCCGCAAGCACCGCGATAATCGCGATAACCACAATCAATTCGATTAAAGTGAACCCTTTGTTTTTCACGTTACTTCGCTATGGTTGAGTAAAAGTAAAGGTTACCAGGTCAATGGTCAGCTTTTGAAAAGGCAAATCGTTTTTATCGCGCTTGATGCTTACCTTCTCGACAAGCACAAGCCTGTCCAGGTTGTTGATCTTGTTCAGAAAAGCCAGGATATGGGGGAACTGCCCGGTAGCATCCATTTGCAAATACATGGGGGTTAAATCTCCGGCGGCAGTAAACCGGGAATCGCTTGCCGCTGCTTTCGTTCTCATTTTGAAAGTGGTCGCTCTTAATCCTGTTTCGTTCGTCAGGTTTATCAGGGCTTTTACCACGGGTAAAGGCTCTTTTTCATTAACCGGCACTTTTTTGTTCGTCTTTGCTTCCCTCTCCCGTAAATCGTCTATGCGGCTTTCCAGCTCTTCAAGGTGTTTTGCCGCGACGCTTTGCTGATTCAACTCCTCGTCGATGCTGCGGAATGATTTCTTCAGGTCCGCGTTAACCTTGATCTGCCAGGCAAGTATGGAAATCACGGCTATAACGATAATAATAATCGCCAGGTTTCCCGAAAACTCCATTTTTATTTTCTTCAATTTAACGCCACCTCCGCGGTCACGCTGAATTTCCTGGCCTTGGGCTGCGTAAGACGCATCTGCCCGCCTTCTGTCTGTTCCCCCAGGGCTTCGATTTTTTCCAATTTCAAAGGCGTGACCACTATGTTATTTAACCGCTTGATCTTTCCCAGGCTATGCTGAAACTCCGCGATAATTGCCTCTCCCTCTTCATAATCAGCGAACACTTCCGCCTGGATCTTTATCTTTGTCGAAGACAAAACAACACTGGTAAATGTGATTTCTTCGGGGGAAAGCTTTGTCAATTCTTTCAAGAGTTCAAGGAATTCCGACCTGTCTTTCTCCAGCCCTTCTATCTGGGATCCCTTCCGGCTGACCAGGTCCTCCTCACGTTTCAAGTCTTCGAGCCTTCCGGAGTCTAACTTCATCCGGCTTAACTGGAAATTATCCCTTTTAATCTTTCCGGAAAGTATCATATTATCTATAAAAACCTTAAGCAAAAGCAGGCTGCATATACTGATCGCCACGACTCCGGACAGCATCAAAATCAGGCGCCGGCGCGCCACCATCTCTTTTCTTCTAAGCTCTAAGGGGAGGAAATTGACCAGGGCCTGTTCTTTTGCCTTGCCCTGTTCCAGGCTTAAAGCGAGGCTCGCGGCGTTGGCGAAAATCGGCGTATTGATAATCTCATCTTCAGTGCCGTTCTCTTTTGATATCCGGGTGTCTGTAAAAGGAAAAACCAGCCGGCATTGTCCGCCGATTTGCGTGGTCGCCGTGGCGATGAAGTTTTTTATCTGGCTGACGCCTCCCAGGAAATAAATCTGTTCGATCCTTCTGCCTTCGGATTGTTCCTTATAGAAAACCAGAGACCTTCTAAGCTCCTGGGTTATCCTGTCCAGATGCGGCTGCCAAAGCATCCTTAATTCCAGGGCATTCACCGCGGGGCTGGCTGTGCTGCCGTTAACCTGGTTTTCTTCGTATTTCTGGCGCATTATTTCTTCGGCTATAGCCACTTTATTCTTGGCGTCAAACGCCACCTGGGGGATCCCCTGCTCCTTGATCGCCTTTTCAGCCACTTCCTGCGAAATTCCCAGTTGGCGCGAAATATCCATTATGATATCCTTAAATCCGTAAACAACGCTGCGCATAAAAGCAAGTTTAGAGTCCCGGCCGATAAAAATATTGATAGAGTCAAAACCTATGTCCGCGAAGATTATATTTTCTTCTTTTGCCCAGACTTCTTTGGAAAAAATACCCGGCAAGGCGCAGGGAGTCGGGGTGATCAAGGCCGGGGTAATATTTACCCCTTTAAAGAGGTCTACTATCTTCTGCACATAAGGCTCTTCCGTCCTGATTACAATTACCTCGGACTTAGTGACCTTGTTAAGGGTCCTTTCTCCCAGGAAAAGGCTTTCAAAAATGTGGCCGGGCCCGGAAACGGGGATCATGCGCTGCTTTGCCTGGTTTATCGCCGCGAACAATAATTCTTTTTTGCTTATTGAAGGCAAGAATACCGATAAAGCGGTCATGGATAAAGACGGAAGGCTGACGCATAATTTTGATGCGCGCAGCGCGTTAAGCGGCAGAGATTCCTCGATTTTTTTAAAGAAAGGCTCGGCTGCGATCTGTTTAAACGCGTCTCCCTGCGCATCGAAAGGAGTCGGAAACATAAAAGCCTTTACCAGAACAGGCTTTGCCTTCTGTTCCAGCTGGACCACTTTGGTAAAATTCGATCCTATGTCTATCCCTACCAGAAAATTACCCATTATCCGCCTATGGCTGTGATCAATTTCATTAACGGTAAAAATACGGAAAGCGCGATACCTCCCACGACCAAACCCATACAGACTATCATTAACGGCTCGAACATGGCGAACATTTTCTTTATCGCCGCCGGCACCTCTTTATCGTAATACTGGTTGACTTTATCCAGGGCTTCGCTTAACGTACCGGTCTGCTCGCCTACGCTTATCATCCTTACTACCAGGTGGGGGAATTTTCCGGACATCTCAAGCGATGTGGAGATCTTTTCCCCCACGTTCACATAGTCCCTGGCTTTTACAACCAGGCCTTCGAAATATTTGTTGCCGGTTACTTCAGAGGCGATACCAAGCGCTGCGAACACGTTGACGCCTGACCTCAGGCTTAAAGAAAAGGTGTGGCAAAAACGCGATAAAGCTATTTTTTCAAGCAAAGGGCCGGCAATAGGCAGCCTTGTCTTCCATTTATCCACCTGCCTCTGGCCTTCCTCGGTCTTATTTATGAATTTAAACACAATCACCAGCAAAACGGCCGCCACAATCGCCATCCACCAGTAAGTCCTGCAAACCCTGCTCACGGTCAGAATAATCTGGGTCGGAAGCGGCAGGTCCACTTTCAAATCTTCGAAAATCGGCTCAAATTTAGGGATTACCGCGACTATTAAAACCAAAACTACGCCGATCATCGTAGCGAACAGGATGATAGGGTATATGGAAGCTTCTTTGATCTTAGAACCCAGCTCCATCTGCCAATCAAGGAGTTTCGCGAGGTCATTCAGGACCAGGGGCAGTTTTCCGGTACTTTCTCCCGCGCCTATAATAGAAGTATATAATTTGGAGAATGACTTCGGGTATTCCGCAAGCGCGTCTTTTAAAGAGCGTCCCGCCTCAACGTTACGGGCGATATTGTCGACAATGGTCTTTACTTTGGCTGTCGGGGCGTTTTCCGCAAGATCTTTAAGAGCGCTGAGCAATGGGATGCCGGAATCAAGGGAAATAGCAAGCTGAGTAGTAAAATTCAAAAGTTCCAAAGAACCGAAATGGCCGCTTTTTCTTTTATCCGGGGCTTTTGCCTGAGAAAGAGTGGGCTTGGCGAAAGTAAGATAGTATCCTAATTTACCGATCCTGGCGGAAAGGTCCTGTTCGTCTTCAGCCTCTAAGACCCCTTTGACCAGCCGCCCCGCATCATCCCTCGCCTTATAACTATAAGTCTGCATTTTTATGATTCCTGCCAGTTAGTCACTGTGTTATTTGGCGGATTTTTATCTTTGCCCGTACCGTCGTCTTGAATGCCGCTTACGATAACTACAATATCTTTCTCAGCTAAAAGTTTGTTTGTTGAATCAACAACCCTTCCTCTGCCAATAATAGTTCTCTGCAGCCCGTTTATCGTTACGTTATATTTGTATCGGAAAGTATAATTATCACCGGCTATATCCAGCTCCTGGTACCAGGAGGAAGCGAGATCATCATTTCCGGAATTAGGCTTATCCCCGGTTAAGGTTACATCGCGGACGATCTCAACCTTGGCTCTTTCTACCGCGGCCTGGGCAAGGTATAACGCGATCATCCTGTCCCTAATCCCGGAGCGCATCTTGAGCTCAGAACTCCACATTACCGCTGTCGAGCCAAGGATAACGCTGATAATCGCAAGAAAGAACAAAACAAAAATTAAAACCTGGCCTTTTTTTATGCTCATTGCTACATCCTTGCCTGTACTTTTGTCCTTAAAGTAAAATTACGGTTATTTGTGCCCGCGGTCGCAGTAACAGGATCAGGCCTGACCGTTAATTCTATCGTTGCTAAACCGTTATTATCATCGCTAAATGTATCATTACCGCTCGGATTATTTACTATGAAATTAGCTAATTCTTCATTTTGTTGCGGGCCGCCGCCGTTAATCCTTATCCTAAGCAGATCATCTGTAGCGAGCCTGTTAGCTCTCTCAAATCTTTCTTTCCCGGGAGCGCCGCTATTTTTAAGCATTAAGGTCTTACCGGAACCAATAGCTTTAACCAGGCTGGATTTGTTTTGCCTGATTTCCCCGGACATAGTCTCCATTGCCCAACGGGCATTCTCGATACATTCCAGGTATTTTTTCTGCCTCTGCCAGTCTTGATAAACCTTGTAAAACGCGCCGCCCGCAGTCGCCATTATTAATCCAAAAACAACCAGGCTGACCAGCATTTCTATGAGAGTAAAACCTTTGATTTTACCCCCTGTGATTTTAGACTTAGAAATTAGCCACATAGGTTTTTAGGACAAAAGATTGTTCTCCCTTATCGCCCTGCCAATAGACGCTTACCTGGACTTGGGCGAGGTCATTATACCCTAAAGCCGGAGTAACCACTGTTATCTGCCTGTCAAAACCGCTGAATCCGGGAACAGCGGCCCTTGCCGCGGCAACAGCGGGCCAGGTGCAATTTTCCTCCATCGCTTCCTGGGCCAGAAACTGCCCGATGGTCAATAACCTGGTCTTACGCAAATAAGAGTAGCCTTCGTTAATGGAATGCGCCATTACCGCCACAATCGTCACCAGGATAGCCATTGCCAGGCAGACTTCCACCAAACTTAAACCTTTTCGGCGGCTGTTTTTAATCTTCATTTTATTATAGTAACCTAAAATACGCGGTAGCGGAAAATATTTTTACCTGTTTTGTCCTGCCCGCGCGGCTTAAATTCACGATCATATCCTGCGTTGTCCCTGAAGCGTCTTTTATTTGCCCGAAGGGCAAAGTAAATATGATACGGGCAGGGGCAATAGCTGTGCCGCCGGTATTGGTCAAAGACACTAAATCTACCCGCATTTTTACCTGCGACACCAATTCATTGGCGTCCGGGATTTCATCATCATCCTTATCTTCATATATACTGTAGGATTCGGCTGCAGTATCAAAAGTGACAATATATTCGTGTTGATTGAGGGAAATGGCTGTGTCTCTTGCCCAGGAAAGGTCCGAAACCAAATTACGCGCGGCGGTTTCCAGGTTCCGGCGGTCCAATAAAGAAAAGGAAAGCAAAACTACGGAAGTTATTACGGCGCTGATAGCCACGCTAATGACTAGCTCAGTCAGTGATAACGCTTTTTTGCCTTTAAGCGGTCTGATTTGCATTTCCTCGCTTTTTAGTTATGCGTTCTTTTAGGGAAAATATATCCCCACTCTGTATAGTATATCGCAAACTGCCCGTTCTGCAATAAATTTGATATCCTTCTTAAAACCCGGTTATTCCACGGCCCGCGGAAAACGCTTAAAATTTACTTTTTACTTTCACCCGTCCTGTCTGCGGCTCTTTATCCAGGTAAAAGCCTTTGCCGAACGGGTCACCGGGAATATTAGCCAGGAGGCCTTTTTTGACCAGATCTTGCAGTTCAAACGGCCATTCCCCGAAACGGTCCTTGTATTCCTGGACCTTGGCTTCCAGGATGATAATATTCTTAAGCCAGGCTATCTTTTTTTTCAGCGATTCCAGCATACTCTCATCCTTGAGCGTATCCGCGAGCCCCTCCAGATACAATAAGCCTTCCTGCGCGCCTCCGGATTTATAATAGAAAAAAGCCAGATTGGTCTTAAGATAAGCGGGGCTTGCGGGAAGTTCCGAGGCCAGCTTGTAATATTCGATCACTTTTTTATAATCTCCCAGCTCAAGATAATTGAAGCCTATCCAGAAAGGTATCCGCCATTCCCCAGGGTTAAGATGCATCGCCTCTTTTAAAAACAAAATCCCTTCGGGGATATCGGCCTTCTTAGACGGAACGATCACGCCGCCGAATATATAAGCATCTATAAGTTTAGGGTCCAGCTCCACGCAAAGCCGGAAAAGTTTCAATAAATACGGCGTGCGGTTAGGGATCTCGTCGGTAAGTTCAAGCACTCCTTTAATATATAATAAGTGCGCGCTAAGCGCCCGGTAAGAACCGCTGACTATTTTTATGTATTCTGCTTGCGGCAGGAAATAAAGATTGTTTTTCTCTTGAGTAGGGGATTTTTCAAGGTAAAAAGAAAGGCTGCAGGCAAGTATGAAGAGTAACAGGCACCCCGCGGATAATCTTCTGGTCAACCCCATCTTAATGTTCTTTGCTGCGAAACGCCAGCACCGCCAGGGAAAGGCAGAACAGGATATAGATGATGACGTATGCGCTGACTTTGGATAAATGGAAAAAAGAAACCGGCTGTCCGTATATGGCCTGATATTTGAGATCTACTTTTTCCACGTTAGGCAACGCGTAGTAAATAAACTGGATAAAAAAACGGGCGGCTTCGTTCTTAGTCACGCTTACTATTTTAACCGCGCTGTAAGCAAATTCGCTTGCGATATAGAAAAAGAAGGTGGCCAGGGAAGCCAGGAGCGCGTAATCGAATAACGCTGAGAACAATAAACTGACCGCGGAGAATATGGACAGCTTTAAAAAAATAGAGTAGCTCGCCGCAATTATCTGCCAGTTAAAAGCGTGGTTAAAAAATAATAATACGCCGGCCAAAAGCGTGGTAACTAACACATACATAAAACAGATAAAAATATACCCCAGTAATTTACCGGTCAAATAACTGGCCTGTGAAAAATAAGACAGATAGAGCTCTTTAAGCCGGGTTTCTTTTTCACGGTAAAAATTAATCACCAGGCCGAACACTATCAAAACCAGGCAGCTTATTTCTATCGAAGAAAGGCTTATGTCCCTTAACGCCGCTTCTTTTTCCCCGATCGACAACTCCCCCAAAAACAACGCTGCCGCCAAAAGAAAAGCGAAAAAGAAAGCTATAACCCAGAATGTCTTTTCGCGGACGCCCTGTTTGGTATTTAACAACGCGACTGAAAAGATATCAAGCATGGCGGCCCACCTCTTTTAAAAAAGCCTGCTCCAAAGAATCCGCGTGGTGTTTAGCGATGAATTCTTTCGTGGCTCCGATAAATTGCATTTTCCCCTGGTGCATTACGCCGATCCGGGCGCAAATGCGTTCGACCTGGAAAAGATTATGGGAAGAAAAGAAAATAGTTTTGCCGTCTTTGTTCAACTGTTTTAGCAAAGACAGGATATCGCTTTGCCCCACAGGGTCAAGACCCAGTGTCGGTTCATCCAGGATAATAAACCCCGGATCTTTAAGGATAGTCGCGGCTAAACCCAGCCGCTGGATCATGCCTCTTGAATAATATTTTATCTTTTTCCTGCCGTCAAGCCCCACTTTTTCAAGCAAGGCCTTTATGCCTTGAGAGGTCGCGCCGAAGCTTAATCCAAGAAGGGATAGGAATTCTTCCGCGGAAAGTTCCCTGGGAGGAAGATAGTTTTCCGGGAGATAACCGAAACTTTTGTAAATATAACGAGGGGTAAGAGGCTTTCCGTCGCAGTAAATACCGCCCTCCTGGAACTTAAGCAGCTGCAAAATACATTTGATCAGGGTGGTTTTGCCCGCGCCGTTAGGGCCTAATAATCCGAAAATCTCATTTTTCTGGATTTGTAACGATAATTTCCTGAAGACTTCGAATTTTCCGAAACGTTTCGTTAAATCCTTGATTTCTAAGAAAACTGCAGGCATTATAAATCTAATTTATTGGTGTGCGCATTAATCCGGGGGTAAAACAAGCTGTATTGCCGCGCCGGTTTAAACCGGCGCGGCAATACGTTTATTTTAGACTTAATCAGTAGAGATCAAATACCAAACTGTAGTATTTGCGCCCACTGCGTATCGTACGGTACCATTAGAATCAGAAGTTGCCGGCGTGGGTGTGCCGTCTATCTGTGTTTCCATCTTTTGCGCAGCGCTGGTAGGCACCAGTGTTAAACTGATGGTTCTTACGTCCGGTGTAGCAGCGGTATTATCCCAGTTAAAAGATCCTACTACAGCGGTACCATCTGTACCTCTATAGTATCCATACGCTCCTCCACCCCATCTTCCTGTTGCCGGCCATTTTTCAAGATACGGGCCATCCCAGCCAGTAATAGTTGCGGGAGCGGCAGCGCAATTGGTATTTGCGGTAAGAGAATCGGAACAGCCAGCGGTAGCGGTGGGTGTACCGTCACCGGTAGCAGAAGGCCATGTTCCTGTATCAGAATAAAACGACATACAGGCAGTCTTAATGGAACGGAAATCTTCGATAGTTGCGGAAATCTTGGCTTTTTCAACAGCTTTGAATGCGTTTGGCGCGATTATAGCCGCTAAAACAGCTATAATAGCAATAACCACGATCAATTCGATCAGTGTAAACCCCTGTTTCTTCATTCTGCCTCCTTTTTTTATGTTTTTTAAGAAAACTGGTTGAATCTATTTACCGCCACCTCCTTTCCCTACCGTTTACTTTTAATCTAAATTCAGGCCGTAAACAGCATCCTCTATAAGTCTACCATAAAATCAAAATTAATTCAATGGAACAGTTTTAAGCGCTTTCCAGGGTAACACGGACTACCTCTTCAGCTGTGGTAAGGCCAAGAAGAAGCTTCTCCAAAGCCGCTTTTCTCAGAGTAGTCATCCCTTCTTTTACCGCTACCGCCCTGATATCATCGGCAGCAACCCTTTTTAAGACCATCTGCTGGACACCCGGGCTTACCTTTAAGAGCTCATAAATACCCACTCTTCCTTTATAACCGCTTTGATTGCAAAGTTTACAGCCTTTGCCTTTGCTAAACTTTATGTTTTGGCCGATTTTATCCTCTAACCCCAGGTTTTTAAGCATTTCGTCTGTCGGGGTATAATAATCCTTGCACCGGTCGCAGACTTTTCTTACCAGCCTTTGCGCCAGCACCCCTAATATAGAAGAAGAAACCAGAAACGGCTCAACGCCCATATCGATAAGGCGGGTAAAAGCCGAAGAAGAATCATTGGTATGCAATGTTGAAAAAACAAGGTGGCCCGTAAGCGCCGCTTGGACCGCGATCTCCGCGGTTTCCTTATCACGGATTTCCCCGACCATTATGATATTTGGGTCCTGCCTTAAGAAAGAACGCAGCGCATAGGCAAAGGTAAGGCCGGCGACAGTATTCACCTGGACCTGGCGCATCCCTGAAAACTGGTATTCCACCGGGTCTTCAACCGTCATAATATTTACTTTCTCATTATTAAGAAGCTGCAGGCTTGAATAAAGTGTCGTGGTCTTTCCGCTTCCGGTGGGCCCGGTCACCAGGACAATGCCGTAAGCCGAAGAAAGCAACTCTTTAAAAAGGTTCATTTCACGGGGAGGAAACCCCAGCGATTCAAGGCCAAGCGTAAGGCCGCTTTTATCAAGTATTCTTAAGACCACGTTCTCCCCGTGAACAGTAGGGCATGTTGAAACACGGAAATCTATATTTTTACTGCCAACCTTCATCATGATACGGCCGTCCTGGGGCAGGCGTTTTTCCGCGATATCTAACCCGGACATGATCTTGACGCGGGAAATCACCGCGCCCGCGAGGTCCCTGGGAAGGGACGGCTGATGATGCAGGATACCGTCTATCCTATAGCGCACGTCCAAAATTTTTTCTTCCGGTTCTATATGGATATCGGAGGCTTTTTGCTGGACCGCCTGGACGATCAGATGATTGACTATTTTAATTATCGGCGCTTCTTCTCCGAGCTTTTCGCCTTCCGCGAGCTTATCTTTATCGATGGAAGCGATGATCTCCTGCAAACTGCCCGTACCGCCGTAGTACTGGTCCTGGGCTTTCCTGATATCCATTTCTTCGGCCAGGACAGGTTCAACATTCAGCCTGCTCATCCGCTGCAATTCATCGATGACAAACACGTTGGTGGGGTCACTCATGGCCACAGTCAGGGTATTCTCGATGACGAATACCGGAATTAGTTTGTATTTACGGGAAAAATCTTCCGGCACGAGTTTTAGGACATCCGGCTCGATAAGGTAACCGGAAATGTTAAACTTGGCTATCCCGCTCTGGGCGGAAAGACAACGCTCGAGCTCTTCCTGGCTGACCCATCCTTTTTTGAGCAGTATTTCTCCAAGCTTTACATTGGTATATTTCTGCTCTTCCAGCGCCTCTTTAAGCTGATTAGCCGTAATGAGGCCCCGCTCAACCAGTATCTCCCCGATTTTTTTATGAATTACTTCCATGGCTTTAAATAGCTCCTACCAAAGATGTTTATGCATATAGTTATCCATTTCTTCAATTTTGTTCAACCAGGTTTTTATCCAGACTTTTCTCTCCTGCTCGCTTATTTCTTTGTCCTGGCTGTCTTTTTTAGCCGTATACTCCAGGTTATCCAATTCCTGTTTAATTTTTTTGTTATCTAATTTTTCTTTGACCGGTTGTTTTACGGGCGCCGCGGCTTGTTTTTCTTTTTCCTGTTTTAACCGGGACAGGCGTTCTTTCTTTTCCTCGGCCTGCCTGAGTTTTTCATTTTTGGCTTGTTCCGCTTTAAGGCGTTTTTCTTCTTTAAGCTTCTGTTTTTCCTCAGCCAGTTTTTTGGCCCGCGCCTGTTTATCTTTTTCAGCCGCTATGCGCTTATCTTCTTCCTGTTTGGCCTGTTCCGCTTCTTTTTTAGCTTGCTCTTCCTGCGCTAATTGTTCCTGGCGCTTCTTTTCCGCTATTTTCTTAAGCCTTTCCACTTTTTTTAATTCCGCTTCCAATTGTTTATCTTCGGGCTTGCTCGGCTTTTCCTGCGGTTTGGCCGGTTCTTCTATCTTTGGTTCCTGCTGTTTTTCGCTGGCTAATTCTTTCTTTTCAGGCAAAGGCGCGGGTTCTTGCGGTTTTTTACGGCGCATTTCTTTTTGAAGCTTCGCGTCTTCCTCTCTTATTTTTCTTTTTTGCTCCAGCCACTGTTCCAAATCCTGGTCTTCCTGAGGCTGGGTTTTATCGGCAACAACCTTTTGTTCTTGAGCTACAACAGGCTTAACCTGCTCTGCTTGTTTTGGAGTTTCAACTTTTTTTTCTACTTTTGAGCCCTGCCATTCTTCCGCCAGTTTTTTGGCCTGCGCTTGCTCCGCTTCTTTCTTCTTCTGTTCTTCTATTTGTTTCAGGCGTTCCTGCTTGGCTTGTTCGGCTTTGGCCTTGCGTTCTTCACGCTGTTTATTCTTTTCTTGCGCTAATTTCGCGGCCCTCTCCTGCTCCGCTTTCTCAGCGGCTATACGCTTCTCTTCTTCCTGCTTGGCCTGTTCCGCTTCTTTCTTCTTCTGTTCTTCTATTTGCTTCAGGCGCTCCTGCCTGGCTTGCTCGGCTTTGGCCTTGCGTTCTTCACGCTGTTTATTCTTTTCTTGCGCTAATTTCGCGGCCCTCTCCTGCTCCGCTTTCTCAGCCGCTATACGCTTCTCTTCTTCCTGCTTGGCCTGTTCCGCTTCTTTCTTCTTCTGTTCTTCTATTTGTTTCAGGCGCTCCTGCCTGGCTTGCTCGGCTTTGGCCTTAATTTCTTCTTTTGTCTTACTCTCTTCTCCTGTTGACTGCCTTACAAGTTCCTGTTTGGCCTGCTCAGCTTCTTTCTTCTTCTGTTCTTCTATTTGTTTCAGGCGCTCCTGCCTGGCTTGCTCGGCTTTGGCCTTGCGTTCTTCACGCTGTTTATTCTTTTCTTGCGCTAATTTCGCGGCCCTCTCCTGCTCCGCTTTCTCAGCCGCTATACGCTTCTCTTCTTCCTGCTTGGCCTGCTCCAGCTCTTTTTTCCTGGCTTCTTCCGCCGCTTTCAACCGCTCTTGTTTTAACTGTTTGGCTTTTAATGCTTTTTCCTGTCTGGCAATTTCCTTTTCCAAAGCCTGGCTCCGCGAAAGGGCTTCCGAAGGCGCAACTTGCTCAGGCTGCGCATTCTTCTGCGCCTTGCTTTCCTCCGCTTGCTGCAAAATAACACTCTGCTTATTTTTTAATTTTTCAATCTGTTTCTCTTCCTGCCGGATCTGGGATTCCAGGTTACCAATACGCACCTCGATCTCTCCCAAATTAGGACTCTCCTGCCCATAGGCGGAATTTACGCATAAAAGAAACCCAGCAGCTCCAAGGCTTAAAAGTACATATTTTTTAATTAACATTCTTTAATTATTCCCGGGTTCAGCCGTTTTGCGAAAAACAGCTTAATACTTTAATCCCTTTTCCTGTTTACCAATTTGGCTCTCCAGATTCTTCCTCTCAGCCACCAGCGCCGAATGCTCTCTGGTCAAGCATTCCAACCTCAAAAGCGCTTCTTCTTTTTTGCGTTTTTCAATATCTTCCCTGATCAGGATCTGCTTTTCCTTATCTTCTCTTTCCTGCGAATAGCCTCTTCCATAAATATATTTTTCCTGTTTTGCCATGTGCGTGAAGACATCCGGCGTAATTATAGTGGGAGAAACAAAAATTAACAATTCTGTTTTATCCCTGGTATCCCTGGTGCTTTTAAAAAAGTAGCCGAACCCCGGGATATCGCCCAGGAAAGGAACCTTGCTTTCCCCTTTTGTGATTTTGTCCTTGATCAATCCTCCTATGATCAAAGTCTGCCCGTTGCCGATTATTACCTTTGTGGAAGCGTTCCTTCTGTCGATTATGGGCACGTTATAAGTAAGACCGGATGTAGTAAGAGGCAAATCCCCTGTTTTCTCGCTGACTTCAGGGTCCAATACCATGCTTATCTTACCGTCTTCATTGATCGTCGGGGTAACTTTCAAAGTGATGCCTATTTCTTCAAAATGTATAGTCCAGGTGAGTGTGATATTACCGTTAGCATCTGTTGTAGCCGAAGGCTCCGCCCAGGGATAACTCTGGATAACTTTTATCTGAGCCTCCCGGTTATTAACCGTGGTGATCTGCGGGGCGGAGAGAATATCGGTATCCAGGGCGCTGGCCAGAGTTTCCAGTATCACGTTTATATTGTCGTCAAATACCGCTATGGTAAACGGGTTTTCCGATCCGGTGGCAGTCTGACCGGGAGGGAAAAAGGTGTTTTTATAAGCTAAACTTTGGCTAAGCGGGCCCGGCTGGCCGAATGTCGTGGCGGAGCCAAGCTTAAGCTGCCCCAGAGGCAGATACCCTTTGTCGGCGAAAAGCTGCCAGTTCACTCCCAGGGCGTGTTCCTTCTGGAGTTTGACCTCGACCACCCTTGCTTCGATGAGCACCTGCTGCGGCGGAAGGTCAACCAGGTTTAAATATTCCGCAATGCGTTTGACATTTTCCGGATAATCGATGACCACGATCGAATTCGGCTCATTCCCGTAAAGGATTTTGCCTTCGCTCGACAAAAGCGATTTAATGTTGGTGCTTATTTCCTGGGCGTACGCAGAAGAAAATATAAAAATAAAAACCAAGAATAAAATAATCTTCCTCATTTAATTTCTCCCCCGTTATTTTCCGCTTCCCGTTCCCGTTTTTGAACCGGTGCTTTGGGATCCGTAAGAAGAAGCGGCACTTCCCGGCGCAGCAGGCTCTTCATTTCCCACTAATTCCCCTGCTTTTAAATATTTTAATTTAAATATCTGGATGGACATTTTCTGGTCAACAGCATCAAGATACTGCTCTATCCGGGCGACATTCGGCGGATAATCAATGACTGTTATGGAATTAGGCTGTTTGCCTAAGAGCAGTTTACCTTTTTCCGAAAGCAGGTCGTAAATCGAGCCTGTCTGCGACTGGCCTTGCGCGGCCTGCCCCGAAGCTTGCCCTGCCGCTTGTCCCGATGACGCCTTTGTCGGCTGGGAGCTTTGCGCCTGCGGCTGCTGAGTCCCGATCAGATTTTTTGCTTCTATAAATTTAAGTATCAGGGTCTTCGTGATCAAATTGGGGCTGACCCTTAAAATATTGCCTTTCTTCTCAATTACCAGATTACTCATCTCCGCTATGCCTTCAAGCGCTTCATCCAGGGTAATATTGGTGAAACTCGCGGTGATCTTTCCCTGCACATCCTTATCCACAAGTATATTCAAATTATAATCATGCGCTATCACCCTGAAAAGATCCCCCAATTCCACGTTCCTTAACTCTATGGAATAACTTGGTTTTTCAGCCTCCAGACGCTTTATTTCGATTGCCGGGGCGGGAGGTGTTAAATCCTTTTTTAATTCCCCCTTTACCTCTTCTTTACCAGCGTCTTTGCCCTTGCCTTTATCTTGCGCGCTGGCGCCTTCTTTATCCTCGGGTTTAGCCGCCTGCGTTTCATCCTGGCTTTCTTCCGCCGGTTCTTCGTCTTTTTGTGCTTGGCCGGCGGGCGGAGGAGTAAACGCGGGAGCCGCCTGGTCCGCATCTCTAGTCTTTATCTTGACCTTGACTTTGGCAAAAACAAAACTTAAGTTGTAAACGGTAATGAATAACAAAACCAAAATACATATTGCCGCCGGCTGCCTCATTTTACTCTTATGCATGTCTACCTCATTTTGCTATGGAATAAATATTAGCCACAAGGGTTTTAAATTCTTTTTTTCCCAATTCCTGGGACCAGACGATCTTCACCAAATTCTTGTCGATAAGGCAAGAAACCATTTCTTTATCCTGCAGGTCAAACAATTTATATTTCCCCGCGTTTTTTTCCTCGGACTGCGGATACCTTTTTTTCAGCCATTCGCTGTAAGCCGCCGCGTACTCGCCGGCGTCGCTTTCCCTGTCCCATTTCGTGACAAGGCAAATAACCCGCTTCCCGCCGTTATTTTCAAAAACAAAAATCCTGTCTTTTTGCAGCCCGGCGCAGGCTTTTTCAGCCACGTCCCTGTCCACCGACTGCCTTAAAGACATAAGCAGCATAAATTCACCGAGGGTGGCCTGATAGCCCGCTTTCCAATCTTTGGGCGGTTTGATCTCAAAGGCCTCGTCTTTCGCAGGATTCTGCCCTGCGCCCGAAGCTTTTGCCGCTATGCCCGGCTTAACCATGTAATATTTGTAAGGATGGATTATCTCTTTCATGGAAACAGGCGGGGACTTAAAGACTTTATCAAGGTCGCCCCATTCGCCTTGTTTTAGAAGCGATTGGATAAAATTTGCTCCGTATCCGTAAATGCTATACACAACATCCTGCCGCACATAAGGGGAATTCTTCAGCAATTTTTCTTCGATCATGGGAAATACGTCTTCTAAATCCTTAAAACTTTTCCCATCGCTATTCAACAGATATTCCAGCATGATCGCCGTCGCTTCTCCTTCCGATACCGATTTACGGGCATAGATATAATCAAAATTGTCCTGTTGTTCTTTCCATCCGGAAAATTTCTCCAGATCGAAATTCCTGTCCTGAAAAGCGTGCGCGATCTCGTGCACCAGTATGAGTTCCGCGAAGGAAGGAGGGATCCAGTCCCCCATAAAAATGGTCTTTTTTTCCGGGTCGTAAACTCCCCCTATGGAAGAAATCTCGGAATTCAAGATGCTTTCTTTATAATCCGCGTCCTTTTGCAGGAGCCCCAGCCATTTCAAAACAAATTCCTCATGAGCGACCCTGTCTTTCGTATATTCCTTCCGGAACTCTTCATTAAGGTAATCCCCGAAAGCGCCGCGGCCTTTAAATTCCACATTCACTTTTTCCGGCATCTGCCAGCCCATTATTTTAGCTACGGAATCCTTAAGAGAATCGATTTTATCTGTCAGCGCGGTTTTTTCCTTATCCACTTCTTCGGTTACCACTTTAGGCACCGCCAGGTCAATATTGCTGTTGTAATCGGTGTAGTTGGCTATCTGAAGGATATAGACATCGGCTAATTTACCCTCGGAGCGCATCATCTGCGGGAGGAAATCCTGGCAATCTATCCATATCTTTACAGTGATATCCCCGGCCAGGTCCCAGCGTTTAAAGAATTTGGGGTCAAGTTTATACTGCAGCACAAAGCAATTTCTGCCCTTCCTTTTCTCCACCCCTAAAAGATTGACCGTGGAAGGATTAACGGCGCCTTCGTTTACGGTGAACATGCTGCTTAAGACGCCATAGCCAAGCACTTTTTTCTTGTCACGCGCCGAGATGTTCAACTCTTCCTGGCGCCATTCCCGTTTGTTCAAATCCCAGGTAAACGGTATGCCTCTGATCTGATAAGTCTGCACCCAGTTGGAAGTGGAGAAATTGTAAGGATCAAACAGGGAAAGGCTGATCTTGCCGTTCGTCCTGTAATTATCCAGGTCCACTATATCGTTGTTAAAATATGACTTTATATGAAAGGCGGGATTCTCAAACCAGGCTTCCATTTCAACGTGCATGGATTTTGTCCTGTAAACTGCGGCCGTGGTCTTTTCAAGTATCCTGTAAGCGCTTACGTCCGGAGGAATGGCTTGCGGCCCTTGCAGCTGAACAGGCTCCTGAGCCGATTTCAACTGCAGAAGCTCCTGGGCTTTAAGAAACTCCTGGAGATTAACCTTTTCCCACCCGAGAAGCAAAGGCAGGAAAACAATTACCGCCAGAATGTTTTTTTTCATCGACACTATCTTCCTCTTCCTTGGTTAAGAACCTTTATTTACCAGGTCTTTGAGCCGGATAACATATTCGCCACGCGAATCTTTCAAGATCACTTGTTCAGCTTCGATCTTTTCAATGACCTTGTTGTCTAAAATATCGCCTTCCTTGAATACTTTCCCGCCGATTACCGCTTCTTTTTGCCGGGGAGAATATATTATTGCCGATAGCTCAAAATTATCAAGAGGGATCCGGACATCTTTATTTTTAATGGCCTTGTCCTCTTCCTCTTTGGTTAAAAACGGGTTTTCTCTTCCTTGCGGCTCTTCTTTTTTAATCACTGGCGCGGGCGCAGGGGCCGCAGGTTGTTCTGATTTCTGCTTCCTGGCCTTCTTCCCGGAACGTTTGGAAACCTGTAAACCTTCTTCTTTGGCGCATCCCAGGAAAAGAAAAAGGCATAAGATCAAAAAAACAAAATTCTTTTTATTCAACACTCCCTCGCATAATTCCCCTAAGCTTTGTTATATCTTCCTCTGTATATTGGCGCCAATGGTTGATCAGGTTCCTTCTTGCCTTAGGGAAAATACCTTTTTTCTCATAACGCATAAGGGTCTGCTTTGAAATGCCTAGTTTTTCGGCAACCACTCTTGCGCTATATAAATTAGTTTTGTCCATCTCTCTTAAAATATTGAGGTTATCGATATATTGCTGCTCCAAACCACAAAACTCAGCTAGCGTGTCAAATTAACAAGAACTACCCTGATGATATTTGATATAGTTTGGTCATATTTTAAATTATTGCTGCCAAAATGTCAAGAAATATCTTTTAGTCATTGAATCTCAAGTACTTAATTAACTCCTTTTACCGCTGCCAAGCTCAAGAATTATTCGCTAATTTAAGCAATTTTTCCAAATCATCCTGGGCTATATTGATGAATTTCACCGCCAGGGAATAACGTTGCACTTTTTCAACATTGCAATAAATAACTTCTCCGAAAGCCTTGATTATTTCCCCCGCCGTAAGCAAGGTCTTTTGTGGCTTAAGTTCTAAACTTACGCTTATTCCCCTGGGCAAAAAAACAGAAACCTGTAAGTTTATCGCCTTGCCGTTAGAGGAAATATTCCTCGTATAGCCTTCAATTGAAGAGCAATGTAAACGGACAGATTTGTCCAAAACCTTTATCCCGGCAGGGATGCTTAAAGCCAGCCTTTGCGATTCCCTGTAAAAAGAAAGCCCCTGCAGGGGGTTCTGCCTGAATAAAAATCCGTCCAGCAAAAAATTTTCGTCTTCCGGACCGAAACATATGTCAAGCGCGGCCAGGATCGAACGGCTGGAAGCGATCAGCGGTTCCACCTCACAGCCGCTTAACCGGCTCAAGCCGTCTATCACTCCGGTATCCAAAGGGTTGCTGCAAGCCACGTACAAAACATTTTTTATTTTAAACACCGGGATAACCGCGTGCTGCCTGCAAAAAGCCTCATTCACCAGGCAAAGTATTTCCCGGTCAAGTTCGTAATCATCCACCCGCACATAAGCGATACCGCTTTCCTGGGAAAAAAATATCGCGATGTCTTCTTCAGAGAGATGCCCGAGTTTAACTAAACAGGACCAGACCGATTTCCCTGTTTTGGACGCATCCTGTTTTGCCGCGTTCAATTGCCCGGCGTTTATCCAATTATACGAAACAAGTTTGTCCGCTAAATTCTCCATCTACTCCTTGACTTGCTGCGGATAATATTTTTTCATAAAATCAGCAAGCGTTTCGGAAACCTTCTGTTCCTCTATTATGTAAATACTCCCTTTTTCCAGTTCCGCTGGCGGCACCTGTGGATATTTCTTTTGCAGCGCTTCGAGCCTCTCCGCCTGCTCGCGCGCGATCTTAAGCAGCACTTTATTATCCCTTAATACATCGAAATATTCCAGGGACTGCTTGACGATCATTTTTAACTCTTCATTATCCCAGGGTTTTGTGATAAAACGGTAAACCTGTCCTTTATTTATGGCCTGTATCGCGGCTTCCAGGTCCGGATAACCCGTAAAAAGTATCCTGATGCAATCCGGATATAGCTGTTTTACTTTTACCAGGAAGTCAACCCCTTGTCCGTCGGGAAGACGGTTGTCGGATATGACCAGGTCCACCCCGCCCACACCTTTAAGCTTCTCCAGGGCCTGCTGGATATTTTCCGCGGTATGGATCTCGCGGTCATCGGTGCGAAGGAGCCTTGAGAGGCTGTTTAAAATGTTCTGTTCATCATCAAGCACAAAAATCGTATGTTTAACCATTCTTTCTCTCCTGTGACAACTTGATTATTTGATCTATGAAGTTTTTACCGACAGAGGGCGTTATCTTGGTGAATTTTATACCCATCCCCGCGGGAATCACTTCCCCCTTTTCATCTTTAAAAGGTTTTGACCTGCTCCACGCCACCGTCCCTTCAGCGTGGATAAATCTTTTCTCGCTCTCCCCAAAATCGAACATGACCTCTATCTTGGTGTTGGCCGGTTCCACTTTGTCAGTCACGACGAACATGCCGCCGGCGGATATGTCCCTTGTCTCCACGTACTGCCAATAACTTTTACCGCGGCATTCCACTTGTATCTTTACATACGCCCTGCAATATTCCCTTTTTTCTTCCCAGGAAACCATTTTTCTCCTTACGTGAAATTACTGGTTTTTATTTGCTCTGCCTCTGCGCCAGATCGTATAAGCTTAACGCTATGCTGAAAAGCAGGCATATTATCGCGTTAACTATCAGAGCGCGCGAAGTAATCCCCAGACCTATCTCCTGAATATCCAAAAGCCTTAAAACGGAACCGATCATAAAAGAAACAAATGCCGCCGCCAGAAACAAATCATCACCGAGGTTATAAACTTTTTTCATGGCCGAACACCTCCTCTATATAGGCGAATTATTCCCGCCTTTAGGCAATTGCACCGTAAATTCCGTGCCTTTACCCACCACGCTCTCCACTTTCACGTCCCCTCCGTGGTGCTTGATTATGTTATAGGTTACTGAAAGACCGAGGCCCGTGCCTTTGGCTTTGGTAGTGAAAAACGGATCGAATATTTTCGGCAAAACATCCGCAGGGATGCCTTTACCCGTATCGGAAATCCTGATATAAATATTGGCGCTATCCTCGGAAGTCGCGATAGTGATAGAGCCTTTGTCCGGTATCGCCTGGCTTGCGTTTATCAGGATATTCAGAAAGACCTGGGATAACTGCGTAGGGTCGCCCAGGATATTCGTCTTTGCCTGATAATCTTTTATCACGGAAATCTTATATTTTATCTCATTCCAGACAATGGATAAAACCGAATCGAGAAGCTGGGTCATATCAACGGATATTTTTTCTGTTTCGCTGCGGCGGGAAAAGGTCCGCAGGTCAGAAACTATTTTCTTGATGCGCATCGCCCCTTCCAGGGCCTCCTGGGTAGTGGCTTTATAATCATCCATTATTTGCGAAGCGCCTTTGTCTTCCGGAGCCATTTTTTCACCTATTTTTCCCCCGTAATCCTTGAGGCTCTGCAAATTGCTGATCAAAAACCCCAAAGGATTATTGATCTCGTGCGCGATACCTGCGGCAAGGGTCCCCAGGGAAGCCATTTTTTCCATATGAATAAGCTGGCCTTCCGTATCCTTTATTAGTTTGGTTTTTTTCGCGAGCTCCCTGGTCCAGCGCTTATTTATAAAATATGAGTAGGCGATAAAGCCTGCGCAGATCAAAACCAATAATGAAATAAATAAAATCACAGGCACCTTTAACCTCCGCTCTTTATTACGGAAATCATGTCCCAGAGCGGCAGGAATATCGCCAGGGCCATGCCCATGATCACCGAACCGAGCACGGCGGTCATGATGGGCTCGATCATGGTGGTTAAATTCCGGATCGTGGTTTTTACTTCCAGGTCGTAATATTCGCAGAGCGAATCCAGCATCATAGGCAGAGACCCGCTTTTTTCCCCGATAGAAATCATATAGCCCACCAGCCGGGGGAAAAACCTGCTGTTTAACACCGCCCCGGAAATGCCCCTGCCGTCGGCGACTTCGCGTTTTATCCCTTCCACTTCTTTGGAAAGCACGGCGTTGCCTATAGTCATTCCGACTATATCCAGGGTATTGAGGACCGGCAAACCCGCCTGGTAAAGGACGCTTAACATCGAGGCGAAACGAAGCATGGTAATCTTTGTATACACCTTACCGAAAATCATTATCTTGAATTTCATTCCATCCCAGAGAAACCTTCCCTGGAGAGTATTTATATACCAGTTAACGGCAAAATACAGCCCGGCAAGGAACGGAATGACAATAAACCAATAGTGTATCAGTATATTGCTGATCAGGATCATGACCTGCGTGGGAAGCGGGAGCTTCACGTGCGCGTCCAGATAGATTTTCGCGAACTGCGGCACCACGAAAATAGACAAAACGCAAACCGCCGCGATCAAAGCGAATACGACCATAATAGGGTAACGCAGCGCAGCCATCATGTTCGTGCGCGTCTCCAGGTCCTCTTCCAGCATTTTCGATAACCTCATCAGCACCTTATCCAAAACGCCGGCTTTTTCTCCGGCTATCACTGTATTTATATAAAGCTCTGAGAATATTCCTGGATGTTTTGCCATTGCCTGGGACAGGCTCGATCCCCCTTCGACCTCGCGGATGATCTTATTCAGGGCATCTTTAAAAAGCGGGTCCTCCGATTGTTCTGCCAGCACCCCCAAACCTTCAAGTATCGGGACAGCCGCTTTGATAATTGTGGCGAACTGCCTGGTGAAAATAACCAGCGACTGCTGGCTTACCTTCTGCGCTTTCCTGACATATTTTCCCGCGGCTTGTTTGGTCTTGGAGCTTTTAAAATTTATGCTCACGGGCATATGCCCGAGCTTGGCAAGCTGGGTAGTCAGCTCCACTTCGCTGGCGGCTTCCATTTCGCCTTTTACGAGTTTGCCTTGAGAATCGACGGCCTTGTATGAATAAAGCGGCATATTTTACTTGTCCTTCTTTCCTTCGTTTCCGGGCCAACCGGCGATACGCTTGTAATATTCTTCTATTTCCGACGGCCTTACTTCCGTTTGTTTCGTCCCGTTTTGCCCATCAGGAGCCTCAGCCTTAGGCGCGGAAGCGGCCTCATTGGCCTCTCTAAAACTTGTATCCACGAGTTCCGCGCATACGCGGGAAATTTCTTCGATAGTGGTGATCCCGGCTAAAACATTGGCTAAACCGTCCTCGCTTAAAAGCCTCATCCCTTTTTCCTGGGCTTTTTTCCGCAACGCGACCGCAGAAGCCTCCTGGATGATCATTTCCCTTACCTCATCATCTACAACCAGTAATTCGAATATACCGGCCCGGCCGTGGTAACCTGTCCCTTTGCAATTATCGCAGCCCCTGCCGTGATAAAAAACGAGGCCTTTCCTGTCTTTTATACCCCACCTCGCCAAAAGAGCCGAAGAGGGTTCATAAGGCTCCTTGCAATGGTCGCAGATCTTTCTTACCAGGCGCTGCGCCATTACGCCGATTAAACAGGCGGAGATCAAAAACGGCTCAACTCCCATATTTACCAGACGCGTTATCGTAGAAGCGGCGTCGTTGGTGTGCAGGGTGGAAAATACCAGATGGCCTGTCAAGGCCGCCTGGACCGCGATAACCGCGGTTTCCAGGTCTCTGATTTCCCCGACCATTATCACATCCGGATCCTGCCGCAGGATCGCCCTGAGTCCGTTGGCGAAAGTGATACCCGCCTTGGAATTTACCTGGATCTGCCGTATGAGGCCAAGACGGTACTCCACGGGATCTTCTATGGTGATAATATGCCTGTCAATGGTGTTTATTTTCATCAGCGAAGAATAAAGGGTGGTGGTTTTTCCGCTGCCGGTAGGCCCGGTGGAAAGTATTATGCCGTAAGGCTTGGTGATCAAAATTTCGTATTTTTTAAGCTCCTCCACCGTGGCAAAACCGAGTTTATCGAGGCCGATCATGATTGAGGCGGTATCCAAAAGCCTCATTACCATATTTTCCCCGTAAATAGTCGGAACGGTAGCGACGCGGAAATCCACTATTTTTTCATCCACCTTCACCTGAAAATGGCCGTCCTGGGGGATTCTGCTTTCCGCTATATCCATCCCGGACAGCACCTTGATACGCGATATGATCGCCGACTCCCATTCTTTCGGAGGAGAAGGTATCTCATGCAGTATGCCGTCTATCCTGAAACGAATGCGTATCATGTCCTGTTCAGGCTCTATATGAATATCCGAAGCGCGGTCGCGCACAGCCTGGGCAATCACCAGGTCTACCAGCTTGATTATTGAAGCGCCTTCGTTCGCGGGTTCTTTTGTTTTCGGAGACGCTGTTTTCGAAAGGCCGTCCATAACATTTCTGGTAACGGGTTTAGCGGAATAAAGTTTGCTCCAGGCTTCTTCTATTTCGATGCGGCTTGAAAGATAGACCTCGATGGGCATGCCGGTATGCATTTGGATCTGGTCTATCGCGTAAAGGTCGGAGGGTTCCATCATCGCGACATAGAGCATGTTGTTTTCTATCTTTATCGGAGCGGACTGGGTCTGGCGGGAAAGGCCTTCAGGCATTATCCTGACAAGGTCTTCCTCATACTTTATATTTTCAAGGCTTGCGTAATTAAAACCGGTCTGCTTAGCGATGGCTTCGTAAAGCGTACGGTGAGGGACAAGATGCATATCCACCACGACTTTTTCCAAAGGCCGCCGCAGCTTCTTGGTTTCATCCAGCGCCTTGTTCAATTCTTCCTGGCTTAATAACCCGGAACTCACCAGCAGCCCTTCCAGATCTTTATCGTTCATCAGTTTTCCAATAATTTAGAAAGCTCCATGATCCAGCTCTGCACCCGCCTGGTATCTTCGTTTTCAGGAGCGTATTTAATATATTTCCGGTAATATTCAAGCGCCTGCTTTTTGTCATCAAAATAATTCTCATATAAAGTCCCCAGATTATAATAGGCGTCTTTGTCTTTGGGGTCCAAAGTGATTATGTATTTCAAAACCTTGATTGCCTTATCAGGTTGATCTACCTTTATATACTCCACCGCCAGGTTATAATAGAGGCCAGTATTTTTCGGCTCGATCTGGACGGCCATAAGATAATAAGGAATAGCTTCTTTTGATAAGCCTTTTTGCGAAAGCTCCCAAGCCTGGGAGGAAAAAGTTTTCGCGGCTGGCTGGGCGGTCGCGGGCTGCTTAGTCTGCGGCTCCGGCTGCTGCGGAAGCGGAGAAACCGGCGGAGGCTCGGGCGCCTTAGGCGCCGCCTCCAGCAATTGCTGAGCCTTTTTCAACGCATCGTCCGCGGATACATAATCCTCTTTTTGTATAAATTTTTCCGCCTGCGAATAAAGGTCCCTGGCTTGCTCTATTGCGTCCTGTCTTTTGAGGCCTATATCCTGGCGGATAACAGGCGCCAGAGGCATCTCGGCTTTTAGCGCCGGGATCACCCAGAAAAACACAGACGCAAACACCGGGACCAAACAAAATTTTATTTTATTTACCATTTTTTTGCATTTCCTGCTGGCCGGGGATCAGTTCCACGTCAACTTTTTTCCCGGGCCCGGTTTGAGCATCGGTTCCCGCGATATCTTTAACCGCGTCAGGGTTTACTTCGACCATATTGCCTATTTTACGGAATTTATTCTGCAGTTCGCTTAACCTCATTTTCGCCTGGTCAAGCTCATCCCTTATTTTTTCTCTTTCCAATTGGACGCTTACAAACTGTTCTCTTAAAAGCGCGGAATCTTTTTTTATCTCTTTATATTTTGACTGGACCTCCATAAGCCTGGTATCGGCTTCGGCCAGTTTTTCTTTAAAATACGCTATCTCCTCCTTGCCCTTGGAAACAAGCGCCTCGTTCTGTTTTGCGGAAAGCTGGACCTTCTCGTGCTCGTCCTTTAAGTCCGAATAATCTTTGTTCAATTGGTCCAGGTGTTGTTTTAAAGCGCCGATCTCGCTTACCAATTCCTGGTTTTTCCTGTTTAACAGCGCGATGTTCGCCTTATATTCCTCTTTTTCTTTAAGGAACTGCTCTTTTGCCTGGCTAAACCCGGCCTGTTCCGCCTTGGAATCGCTAAGTTCTTTCAGCGATTTCTCAAGCTTTGATTGCAGGAAAAAACTCGATTTTTTAAGGCCAAGCAGGCTCTTTTCCAATTCCATGACCTTTTGCTCAAGAGACACTTTTCCTTTACTGGCCGACATCAGCTGTTCAAGGACAGCGTCAAGATTTTTGCTGAGGGACATGCTTTTTGCCTGGGCGTCATCCACCTGCTGCCTTAAGGCGGACAACTCGTTCTCTTTCTTATTCAGAAGTTCGGTCAGCTCCTGGGCCTGTTTTTTCGAAGAATTATTTTCATTGAATAAATCCGGCATCCTGCGGTCGATGGCATCCAGGTCTTTGACCAGGGCGTCCAGCTGCGCGATAACCTGATTTTGCCTTTCAGGGCTAAGCTCCATAGAAGACAAAGCATTCTCCAGCAGAGAAAGTTTTTGCCTCAAGGGCTGCGTGAACTCTAGCTTTCCCTTTGTTTCAGCCAATTCTTTAAGCAACGCGTCTTTTTGAACGCTGACGTCTTTTAGCTGCTGCTGCAAATCGATCGCTTTCTCTTTAGCCTCCAGGGCCTTCTGTTTTTCTTCATCGAAAGCCTTGTTGAGGCTGCCGTAATTATTGACCACATCCTTTAATTGCCGCATTTCCGACTCTATTTTAGAAAATGTCTTATCTTGCGGGGCTAAAGGAACAACCGCCACAGCTGTTTTTTTAGCGGGCTTTAAATAAAGAGAGCCGATAAAAAAGACGCCCACGGTAACCACAATCAGGGCTAAAAATTTCTTGTCGGTCATTTGACCTCTCTCATATTCAATTTATATGGCCTTTTCTCGTGGGTAATAATGCTCGGGTCATTAGCGATCAACGGTTTATCCGTATCCTTAAGTATGCGCGCGGTCACAAAGATCAGCAGGTCCGTCTTTTCCGTGGGGTTTTGGTCGTCACCCACTTCTTTCCTGGTAAACAAAAACCCGAGGAGCGGAATATCCCCCAATACAGGGACCTTTTTTATTTTGGTAACGGATTCTTCCTTTACCAGCCCGCCTATAACTACCGTCTGGCCGTCTTTTATCTGCACCTCGGTCTGGGCGGAACGCGATGAGGTAATCGGGCCTTCCTGCACGCCGTCCCTCGTAGAAGCATATCCAACGAGGCTGCTCACCTCCGGCTTAAGTTTCAATTTTATATGCCCGTCCGGGCTTACCTGGGGAATAACGCTTAAATTTACGCCTACATTGTAAGGGGTCCAACCGGTAATTTCCAATTTTCCGGTATTTTCGTTCATTTGGTATGTGGGCAGGGAAAGGACCTTGCCGACATTTATCGCCGCGGACTGATTGTTCAGTGTCACGATCCTGGGGTTTGCCACCAATTTCGTATTGGTGCGCGTTTTCAAGAAATCAAAAACAGCCTGTAAGGAGGTAAAATCCAGGGTGCCGAAAGTAAAATTGCTGGCTACGGCGTAAGGAAACCCTTTGGCGTTGGCAAAATTGGTATCCGCCGGGGCTGAAGAGGGGGAAAATGACCCGGGGGTAGTATTACCTTTTGAAGAAAAAGGAAAAGTTATCGGGCTGGCGCCGCCGCTGGCCTTAATGGTCGTAGTCCAGTCAATGCCTAATTTATCATTTTCTCCCAGGGAGGTTTCGATCATTTTCGCTTCAATCAATACCTGCGGGGTAATTTCATCCAAGAGGGGGATCATCGCTTCGATCTTGCTGATAACGGCGGGTGAATCGGTGATTATAATTGAATTCGAGCGGCTGTCCGCTTCTATGGATCCGCCGGAATTCAACGATTTTCCAAGGGTCTCTTTAAGTTTTAACGCGTCGGCGTTGTTCAATTTGAAAAGCTTGGTCTGTTTTCCCTGGCGTTCCGCTTCTTCGTGCGTGGTAACTTTGTAAACGTCGTCTTTCTTGGTATAGGCGAAACCGTTGACGGTGATAATCGAATCCAGCGCCTGTTCCACGCTGACATTATTAAGCTGCACGGTAACCAGGCCTTTGACGGTCTCGGAAAATACGATATTAAGGTTATATTGCTTCGCCAGCTGCCTGAGGACATCTTTGATATCCACTTCGCGGAATTCCAAAGATTCGATTATCTGCGATTCTTTCACCTGTGCCTGCGGCTGGTTTTCCTGTCCGCAAAGGGGTGAAAAAGAAAAAACCACAACGGCGGAAAAAATTAAAAAACAAAAAATCTTAAAACGCCTTACCATCTTTGCGCCTCTCTTACCGGGTTATTCATAATCCCGGTTTTATTCATCAGGAAAGGTCAAATAAAAATTCTGGCCGCCTTTTTTCAAAAGCACCTTTTCCTTTTCAATATCCATTACTTCGTATTCCCCTATTTTATCACCTTTTTTTACAATTTCATCGTTTATAAACGCCATTCCCAATTTATTCCTGCCGAAGGAAATGCCTTTAAGCTTCAATTCCCCCGCCCCTTGTTCCTTTTCCGTCTGAGCGGGCGAGAAAGGGTCCCTCCCCCAGTTAAGTTTTAGCCGTTCCGCCTGCAGCTCGGTTTTATTTTTTTCACCCTCGGTTTGCGCTGCGGCAGGCGCGGCAGCCTTGGCCGGCGCAGATAAAGAAGGCTGGGAAACGGCAGGCTTCTGGTTCGGCTTTTTTTTAATACTGCTAAGGCTTCTTATCCAAACCACCGCTAAAACCAATACCAGCACACCTGTTATTATAAGTTGTTTGCGCTGTTTATCCATTATTTACTTTTCTAGTTTAAAGCTCATAGACCATGTAAGTGCTCAAGAGCAAATTAGCGGTAAGCGCCCCCTGCTTATCATCGGCGGTTTGCTGCGCGCTCTTTGTAAAGCCGGCGGCCGCTTCTTTTTCTTCCCGCTTTTTCACCTCAATAGACTCTATAGTAAATGCCACCGGCAATTTCACCAGGTCTTCCAGATATTCCCCGAGCGCGCGGTAAGAACAATTAACCACTATTTCAATGTAAACCTTGCTTACCCCGGAAGGCAGATTTTCATTCCCGGTTTTCAAATCTTCTTTCGGCTTTATGGAAACGATGTTGATTTTATGTTCTCCGAGCGACCTGCCCAATAGATTAACCAGGCGGGGGACTTGTTTTTTGTTTATCTCCATATCCTTAAATTCATCGGCTTTTTTCTCAATTTCTTCGATTGCCTTTTGGGGATTCGGAGTGCCGCGTATCAAAGATTCCGCTTCCTTAAGCCTTGTCTGTTCCTGGCTGAATTGGACCTTGAGCATATTTGTGGCTTTAAACAGCGTCCGGCCCCAGAAAAAATACAGGAGGCCAAGGCTTAAGCCGAATACGCCTATGAATATCCCCAGTTCGGTTAACTTGCTTACCTTTTTTATCATCACCCTTTAATATTTCCTCCTGGTCAATATACCAGTTTGCAAACTATCTCAAAATTGGCCGCCGGGACAGCCGAATACATGTCTTTGGTGCTGGAGACCATCTCGACGCTGGAAAAAAACGGGGATTCATCCAGGCTCATCACATATTGGGAAAGCGCAACATCTATATTCGTGTATTTTGCCGTGATCCTTCCGAAGATGTGGATCTCTTTTTGTTCTTTATTCGAAACCGCGGTGATTTTTTTAATGATCACTTCCTGCGGGGTGACATTGCTTAACTCTTTAAACACCCCGGACCATAAAGGCTGCCTGCCTTTGGCTTTGTCGAGGAGCTGCTTCCTCTCCTCGAGCCTCGTTTTCATGCCGAGATAGTCCTTGACCTTGTCCGCCGTAGGCTTAAGCTGGTTAACCTGCTCGCGCACATTCTTGATCAGCCTTTGATAATTAAGGTTATTGGCAAAGCTGAACAGGTACCAGGCAACGAATGAACAAAAGATCATGGGGAAAGCTATTTTAAGAAGGCCGGAGACAATAACTGTTTTCTGTTCCAGCTTTTCTTTTACCGGCAGGAGGATTACCCGCCCGGCCTC
>JAQULD010000003.1 GCA_028719045.1 Candidatus Omnitrophota bacterium
GTGCTGGAAAACATGGTTATAGAAAAATGAGGCGTTTGACGCGTAAAATAACGGTATTTTTCTTTGGATTGCTCGCCATGCTTATATTATTGGAAACGGGCCTTCGGGGTTTTGGCGCGCTTTATTCCAGAGGCTTGCATGCTGAGAAAAATCTTTCCAAGAAAGAGCGTACCATATTGTGCGTAGGCGATTCGTTTGTGTTCGGAATCGGAGCAAGTTACTCTAAAAGTTTCCCCAGGCAGCTTGAGGACATGATAAACGCCGGGGATAAAAAACAGGCGGTAAGGGTTGTAAACAGGGGAAGCGCCGGACAAAATACGGCGCAGTTGTTAGGTGAATTGCAGCAAAGTATAGATACTTTTAAACCCGATCTTATCGTTGTTTTAACCGGAATCAACAATTATTGGAATTATATGGGATACCGGGATTATATCCAAGGTAAAAGCTTCTATTCCAGGGTAAATGATTTTTTTTATACTATAAGGGTCTTTAAACTGTGCAAGCTGCTTTATATAAACATAAAAAAGAGGGTCAGGGAGGGTTTTACTGATAATAAGGTCACTTTCAAAAGCTTGCAGGATTGTTTTAGCAGTTATGCCTGGGCGGAAAACGAATGCCCGGGGCTGGAAAATAGCTTTTGCTGGAGCTGCAATAAGCAGGGTAATTATGATGAGGCCGTCAAATGCTTCGCTTCGGATATCGAGAAGCATCCCCGGGACAGCAATGATTATTGCGGCATGGGATGGGCTTATAAGGGATTAGGTAGGTTTGACGAAGCGCTTAAATCGTTTAGCGAAGGAATAAAAATCAACCCTTTGGATAGTTCTAATTATACCGGCATGGGCTGGGTATTCCGCGAACAGGGAAAATACGAAGAAGCGCAAAAGTCGTTCGCAGGAGGGATTAAGACTGACCCTAAGGACAGCAATAATTATACCGGTATGGGCTGGGTTTGCCTGGAACAAAGAAAGTACGAAGAGGCGTTTAAATGGTTTAATGAGGCTATCAAAGCAAACCCTAAAGATGCCAATAATTATTCCGGTATAGGGACTATTTACAAGGAAGTTGGTAAATACCAAGAGGCTGAAAAATGGTTTACGGAAGGAATGAAAATTGACCCTGAATATCTCAGCAACTACTCAGGAATGGGGTGGGTTTGCCGTGAACGGGGTAATTACGAGGAAGCGATCAAGTGGTTCAAAGAAGCGTTGGGATTAAACCCTAAGAACGCCGATTGCTATAACGGCATTGGCTGGGTACATGAGGACCAGGGAAAATACGAAGAGGCGTTAACGTGGTTTAGCGCGGGTATTACGGCGGATAAGAAAAGAGTAAATAATTATTACGGCATAGGGTCTGTTTACAAAGAGCAGGGCAAATACGAAGAAGCTAAAGAATGGTTGATAAAAGGAATTAAGATGGACCCTAAAGACAGCAGCAGCTATGCCGGAATGGGGTGGGTTTGCCGGGACCAGGGCAAATACGAGGAAGCGGATAAATGGTTCAAAGAAGCTGTGAGATTAAACCCTAAAGATAACGATAGCTGTACCGGAATGGGCTGGGTTTGCCGGGACCAGGGAAAATACGAAGAGGCGTTTAAATGGTTTAATGAAGCCATTAAAAATAATCCTAAAAAAGCCAATAATTATTTCGGGATAGGGTCTATTTACAAAGAGCAGGGCAAATACGAAGAAGCTAAAGAATGGTTGATTAAAGGAATTAAGATAGACCCTAAAGATAGCAGCAGCTATGCCGGAATGGGCTGGGTTTTTCGGGAGCAGGGTAATTATGAGGAAGCGATCAAGTGGTTCAAAGAAGCGTTGGGATTAAACCCTAAAAACGTCGATTGCTATAATGGAATAGGCTGGGTCTATGAGGATCAAGGCAAATACGAAGACGCGCTAAAGTGGTTTAGCGCTGGTATTACGGTTGATAAGAAAAGAGTAAATAATTATTACGGCATAGGCGCTATTTATAAAGAGCAAGGCAAATACGAAGAAGCTAAAGAATGGTTCACTGAAGCCATAAGGTTAGATCCTTTGGAAAAAAGCAATTACAACGGCATGGGCTGGGTTTATAAGAGCGAAGGTAAATATGAAAAAGCGGTGGAATGGTTTAAGGAAGGTATTAAAGCCGATCAAAAGGACCCTAATAATTATTTCGGGATAGGCCTTATCTGCAAAGAACAGGGGAAATATGATGAAGCCGCCAAATGGTTCAGGCAAGGAATAAAGGCCGCGCCTAAAGACAGCGATAATTATACCGGTATGGGGCTTATTTGCAGAGAGCAGGGTAAAAGCGATGAGGCGATAAGCTGGTTTAATGAAGGCATAAAATTAAATCCAAAAGATAACAGTAATTATAACGGGTTAGGCTGGATTTACGCCGGTAAAAAAGAATACGGCCTGGCGGAAAAGTTATTTTCTCAAGGTTTGGAGACCAATCCCAGAGACAGCCGCAATTACTCGGGCATGGGATTGATCAGCCGCGTGCAACATAAATACGTTGAAGCTGTAAATTGGCTTACCGAAGCCATAAGGTTGGCCCCTCGCGACAGTTTAGCTTATAATATCATGGGATGGACTCAAATGGATATGGGAGACATGAAAGCCGCTATAAAATGGTTTGAGGAAGCGATTACAATTAATCCTCAGGATTCCTACAGTTTTTACGGAAAAGGCTGGGCTTATAAAGAACAGGGCAGGTTCGAGGAAGCCAAAAAATCTTTTCAGGAAGGAATAAAAATAAATCCTTCATACTCGTTAAATTACAGCGGGATGGGTATGATTTACCAGGACCAGGGGAATGCGGAAGAAGCGATTAAGTGGTTCTCATTTGCCGCGGACAAGAATCCCGCTGATTTAATCTCGTATGAGAGGATATCGGATAGTTTTAAAATGTGCGGCAGGAACAAAGAAGCTGTGGAATTCTTCAGTAAAGTCCAAAAAGACAAACCGACGTTTAAGGATTTTATCACCGTATTCGAGAAAGAAAACAAGGACAATAAGGAAATAGACCAATGGATCACTAATGATTTGAGCCAGATTATAAATGTTTGTAAAAAAAATCAGGTAAAAGTGATTATTATGGACTACCCAAGAAGGAATAAGGAGGTAAATTATTTGATAAAAAGTGTTTCGGAAAAATATAATGCCGATTTTATAGGAAACAGTTTAGTGTTCGACAGCCTCATGTTAAAGGGGATAAACGTTAATAATTACTTCGCTTCCGATAACGCGCACTGTAATGACCAGGGCTATGCCGTGATCGCCAGGAGTATTTACAACAGGATAATAGATAGGAAACTGCTCGATATTTACTAAGATGGATAAACCGCTGCTTTCCATAGTCGTAATAACTTATAACAGTGAAAAGTACATCAGGCCTTGCCTGGATTCTGTTTTTTCCCAGGATTTCAGGGATTTCGAGTTGATAGTGGTGGACAACGGTTCTAGAGATAAGACCCTTGAACTGGTGAGGCAGCACTATCCTTGCGCAGGCTTAGTGGAAAATAATTTTAACTTGGGAGCGGCAAAAGCCAGGAACCAGGGGCTCAAGTTATCGAAAGCCGAATGGGTGCTTTGCCTGGATTGCGATATATGTCTTGGGGAGGGTTTCTTGCGTGAGCTTGCGAATAAGACAGGGCAGGCGCCTTCTTTTATAGGCGCTATCCAGGCCAAGATCTTAAAATCCGGCCAGAATACCATATATTCCGCCGGGATATTCCTTTCTCATGCAAGGAGGTTCCATGATATCGGCAGGGGCAGGAAGAATTCGGCGGAATTCGATAAACCGGGATTAATATTCGGGGGGTGTTCCGCAGCGAGCTGCTACCGCAGGAAAATGCTTTCTGATATAGAAGATGAGAGCGGATGTTTCGACGAAAGTTTTTTCTTTCTTGTAGAAGACGTCGACCTGTCCTGGCGGGCGCAGAAAAAGGGCTGGAAAACGTCCTACGCGCCTTCATTGTCCTGTTATCACCATGGTAACAGCAGCGGATTCAATAAAGGCGAGCGGCAATACTTTTGTTTCAGGAACCGCCTCAAGATGATCTTAAAAAACGAAAGCGTTTTTGGAAAGATTGCGTTAGTCCCCGTTTTTTTGTTTTACGACTTGCCCAGGTTTTCTATCCTGTTATTGCGCAATCCTAAGGACATACCGAGAATAGCCCACCAGAGTAAAGATACTTCCGGAAGAAAAAAAGAAAAATCTACGGCATTGTGAATAAGAAAGACCGTGGTTGAGGCAACTAATCCGCAGGTAAACAGGTCGTCGCGGCATTTTCCTATGCCTTGTTTAAGGCAGACGAACACCAGCCAGAGAAAAGGCAAGAGGGCTAATGTCCCTGATTCAGCCCAGAGCTGTAAGTAAGAATTGTGGGCGTAGCGTGAATTGGCGAGATTGAAATTACCCGGCCCTATTCCTGTAATAGGGTTAGATTTAATTATATTCCAGGCTTCCTTCCAGTAATTTAACCTGGCTATAGTGGAAAATTGGGGTTGTATATGCTGTTTTACGCCATCTGAGCGAATGATGAAGATTACGCAAATGGCCGCGGCTAACAGCGAGAGCAAAAATATCCTTTTCGCGTTAAGTTTGTTCCGTAATTTAAAATAGACGACCAGCCCCATAAAGAGGCTAGCCAGCGCGCCCAAAGACCGCGTCAATAAAAGCGCGGTAAAAAGCGGGATGGCCATCCAGCTTTTACGCTTTTCCACCAGGCTAAGAGGAATTATCATAGCTAAATAACCGCCTAAGATATTAGGAGTAATAAACGGGAAGAATACCCTTTTCCTCGATACATAATCCACGATGAAAGGGTCGGTTATATTTTTCCTTGCCAGGTAATCCAAAATGTGCCTGAAACCGAAAAAATACTGGTAAATGGCCAACAGGCTTATGATAACCGCGGCGATTGAGATAGAATTGACCGCGGTTTTTCTCTCCCGTCCGCTGAAAGAATTAGCGATCGAAAACAAGAGCAGGGCTATCGCGTAATTGTAAAGTTCCGTTAAACTGGCGCCCCTGTCTTTTGAGAAAATCCAGGATAAAATCAGGGCTAAACAAAATAAGATAAATGGTGATTTTACGCTTTTTATCGTATTTTGCTTCAGGCGCCCCAGGATTATCCATCCGGCGCAAGATGCCAATAGCGATAAGGAATAAAGGCTATTCAGGTACGGGAAAGCAAGAGACGAAATGAAAGGGCGCAGGAAGATTAGGATTAGCAGGATTATTAACATTATGTTATAATTCTATTTAAATATGAGGGACATGTCAAATAGATTAATAAGTATTATAATTGCTACCGCCGGAAAGGGCGGTTATTTAATATCCTGCCTTGAGTCTTTAAATCTCCAGAGCCATAAAACACTGGAAACGATCGTAATCGATAATTCTTCCGATCCTGAATTGCGAGCGAAACTTTGCCGCGTTTATCCGCAAATAACTGTTTACCGCCCGAAAGATAAGCTCGATTTCTGCCGTTCGATGAACCTGGGGATAGCTTCAAGCAGCGGAGAGTTTGTACTTTGCCTTAATGATGATGTAACGCTTGACAGCAATTTCATTGAATCAGCCTTGAAAGGGTTCCAGGCGGCCTCAAACATCGGAATGGTAAGCGGAAAAATTTTACGGCCGGACGGTAAAACCATTGACAGCACAGGCCTTTTTGTAAGCCGTTTCAGGACCGCCGGAGAGCGGGGATATAACCGCAGGGATAAAGGCCAATTTGACGAAGCGGGATATGTTTTCGGCGCGAGCGGAGCTTGCGCTTTTTACCGGAAGGAAATGCTGGGAGAGGTAAAGGCGGCAGGCGGATATTTTGATGAAGATTACGGGTTCTTTTATGAGGACCTGGATATCGCCTGGCGCGCGCAAAGGCTCGGCTGGAAAGGCTATTATGTGCCTCAAGCGCTGGCTTATCACGCAAGGGGCGCCACCGCCAGGTCAAATGCTCCGGGGCTATCCAGGTTTTCCCGCAGTTACCTTAATGATGAACTTCATTTCGATTTGATCAAAAACAGGTATCTTACGGTCATTAAAAACGAAAAGTTACTTGATTTACTGTCACATCTCCCGTTTTTGGTCTTTTACGACCTGCTTTCTTTCGGTTATCTTTTAATTTTCAGGCCGAAATTATTCGTTTATTTCTTTACTAAACCGGTCCCGGTGCTTACCGCGGTCAGAAAGAGGTTTAATTCCTGCGGTATCCGAAAATAAATGTAATTCTTTCTTTTAGTGCTATAATATAGCTGATGGATGACTTCGAATTCATACGGAAGTGCTGCAGCGGAAACAGGCAGTCCTGGGAAGAATTCGTAGACAAATACTCCCGCCTAATCTATAACTATATTTACGCGGTTTTGAGGTCCAGTGGCGTAGATACCCGGCAAGATACTATCAAAGACATATTCCAGGAAATTTACCTTATCCTGGCCAAAGATAATTACAAAAAACTAAGGGCTTTCAAAGCGAAGAACGGTTGCAGCCTCGCCAGCTGGTTACGGTTGGTTGTGGTAAATTTTACCATCGATCACCTGCGTAAACAGAAGCAGGAAATATTCCTTGATCAGCAAAATGATGAGGAACTAAGCCTGAAAGACATCCTGGCCGATAAATCTGAGCCGGTATTGCACCGGCTTATCGCGGAAGAAAATTCCGCTGACCTCGCGGACTGTTTCAGGAAGCTGCAGAATGATGACAGGTATTTCCTGGAACTGCATATCAACCAGGCGCTCCCTCTGGAAGAATTAAAAGTCCATCTGAAGGTTTCCCGCGGAGCGGTGGATATGCGTAAGTCCAGGATAATCGCCAAGCTTAAAGAGTGCTTTAAGAGAAAAGGCTACGAACTGCCGGTTGAAGAATAAAGATTTTTGTTAGATTTAGCGTGCTGTTACGTCTATTAAAGCGGGAGAGGTCTGGTTATGCCGGATGAACTTATCAGGTATTTTTACAGGAAGTGGAAGCTCGGGATGCGGGGTAAAGCGCAGCTTCATCCCGATGAGGAAACTTTTGCCTCTTTTTTAGATGACAAACTGCCTTTGGCGGCCGCCAGGCAGTTCAAGAAACATATTACTGAATGCTTCCGTTGCGCGGAAGTCCTGGCAGCACGTTTAAAAGTTAAGGATTACACAGAGGCGGAGGTTGCTTCTGAACTCATTCTTAATGCCAAGGAGATGTGGAAAGAAGGTGCGGAATCCGGTGTTTTGGAAATATTCCTGAAGCTTAAAGATAAGGTTTTTGAGATAGTAAACGTTTCCGGAGAGGTCCTGGTAGGCCAGGAGCTTGTTCCCGCCGCGGTTTTACGCAGCCGCAACATAAAAGATTTCAAGGATGAAGTCACGGTTTTTAAAGATTTCGGGGACGTAAGGATAGAGGCTAAAATAGAGAGCAAGTCCGGGGAATATTTTAGCCTGTCGGTAATAGTCAAAGAAAAAAATACACATGAACTGCTGAAAGATTTAAGAATAACCCTTATAAAAGAAGATATCGAGCTGGAATCCTGCCTTAACGATTCCGGCGGCGTATGCTTCGAACATGTCCTGTTCGGTAAATACACTGTTGAGATATCCAACAAAAGCGAGAAACTTGCCTCAATTAAACTGGAAATAAATAAATAACCTTAAGGCTTATGCCCCAAGATGCGCATGCGTTAATCCTGGATTTGTTCCATCATAGCGAACATCTTAAGATGTGCATTTTTGAGCAGCGAGAGGCCGTTCCTACCGTAAGGCATTATAATCAATGCCAGGTCAAATTCCCGGAAATCGAAAGGTTATCCGGAGAAATAACTTCCATACTGAACAAAGCGAATAAAAAAGGCTTCCTCGAAGAGGATTATCTAAACGCTTTGAAAAAAAGCGGGCAGATCCTCTGGGACCTTTTGCTTAGCCGCGCAGTAAAAGAAAAATTAAGGAGTTCGGCGCAAAAGGCGCTGGTTTTGTCCCTGGATGAGGAATTGATTCATATCCCATGGGAGCTTTTATTCGACGGAAGCAATTTTTTATGCCTGAGGTTTAACCTGGGCAGGATAGTCCGGTCAAAAGAAAATTCCGGAAACCCGCGCTACCGTGAATTGTCCCTGCCCTTGAAGATGCTGGTATTGGCAAATCCCACCAATGACTTGTCCGGAGCTTATCTTGAAGGCTTGAATATCAAAAACCAATTCGATAAAAAACGGGACAAAATAAAGATCGATTTTAAATCCACGCATATAGACACCCTGTATGTGAAGAAAAACCTGAGGGACTATGATTTGGTCCATTATGCCGGGCACAGTGAATACGACATGGATGAGCCGTTAAATTCAGGTTGGCTTTTGGATAACGGGAAGTTCGGCTCTGACGATATTAAAAAGATGTCTGAAACTTTATTTTTGCCGAGCCTTGTGTTTTCCAACGGCTGCCATACCGCGGAAAACGGGGACAGGGCGGTCGGACATGAGTATCAGCGCCAGACTTATAATCTGGCTCAAACGTTCCTTTTTTCAGGAGTAAGGCATTATATAGGCACCATCAGGAAGATCGAAGACGGGGTGAGTTCTATCTTCGCGAATGAATTTTATTCCCATTTGATAAAAGGCCAATCCGTTGGGGAAAGCCTCAGGCTGTCGCGGTTTCGCTTGATGCAGGAATACGGCGTTTCTTCGATATTCTGGGCCAGTTACCTTCTTTACGGGGACCCTGATTTTAAATTGTTCTCCCAGCCTGAAAAAAAAGAAAGTGTAAGGCGGCGGTCATTTTCATTTAAAAAAATCCTGCTTTTGTCAGCTTCCGCTTTGGTTTTCGCGATGATGCTTGCTTTTTTTTATTCGCGGCTGCCTTCTAAAAATCCGGACACCTATTTTCTTTTTATGAAGACAGGGGATTTATTGAGAAGCGGCGCGAACCAGGAAGTCGTAGATCTCTCACTCAGGATGATAGGCAAGGACCCTCAGTTCCTGGCGGCCTACCCGCGGTTAGCCGAGGCTTTTAAAAGGCAGGGCAAGAGGGAGGAAGCCCTGAAATATTATTTCGAATATTCCATCGCCAGCCAGAAAAAGAATGACTTTAAAAAGCTCGCGGATGCCTATATCGGGATCGGCTGGACATACCAGGAACTTGGCCAGTATGGGAAGGCTTTCGATTTTTATTCCAAAGCTTTAAAATTAAGCAAAGAGCGGAATGATTTCCTTAACGAAGCGGTAGCCCTTAGAAAATTGGCGGTCTGGTACATGGATAAGAACGATGACGATAAAGCCCTGGAACTGCTTACGAAAAGCAGCGAAATAAACCTGGAAAGAAGGCATATTTACGAGCATAAGTATAATCTGGCCTGCGATTATTTCGACCTTGGACTATTGTTTACGAATAAAGACGATTATCCCGCGGCGAATAAATTTTATTCCAAAAGCCTTTCTTTGTTTAACGGTATGCACTTAAACAATGAGCTTAGCGATTATTATTTTAACCTGGGGGAGATCTTTTTGTTTGAGAAAAGTTATCAAAAGGCGATCGAATCTTATTTGCACGGCCTTGAGATTGACCGCAAGCAGGATAACCTGCCAAGTATAGCAAGCGACTATAACATGCTGGGAGAACTTTATCTGGATATGGATAATATGGAGAAAGCGGAGGAGGCGTTCAGAAAATCAGAAAGCCTTTGTAAACGGATCGGGGCCCGTCCGGAGCTTGCTTCGGTTAATTTTAATCTCGGGCTTTTATTCAAAAAAAAGAATAAAAAGAGCGCGGCCAGGGAATATTTCAGGCTGGCTGAGGAATTTTACCGCCAAATAGGCAGCCCTGAATATGAGGACGCAAAAAAAGAGCTTTTAGAATTGGATAATTAGAGGGATAATCATTTCATGGTCAAATTAACGCCAAGAAACGCGGCTTTAGCCGTTATCCTGATTCTTATATTTAAAAATGCTCCGGCGGCGGTCTCTGATAAGGAATATTACGAACGGGGCCTCCTTTTGGCTGTTTCCGGCAGGTTCGAAGAAGCCGCCCGGGAATTTAAAAACGGGCTTTCCGCTGACAATCCTTTCAGTTCGCCGCTTAACACCGGGCTTAAAATATGCGAAGACGCTAACGGAGGAAAACTGAAAAAAGAAGCCGCAGTGTTTATTTTCAAAGCTACAGCCGCCGGCAATAAAGGACAGGCGGATACAGCTATCAGTGATCTTGGTTCCGCGATCGCTATAGAACCCGGTTACGCGCTATCTTATAACGCCAGGGGCACGCTTTACGGGATCACGAGGTCTTTTGACAACGCGTTGAATGATTTTAACAAAGCCATAACGCTTGACCCTCAATACGCGAAGGCTTATCTCAACAGGGGGAGTGTTTTCGTAAACAAGGGGCTGTTCGAAGAGGCGATGGCGGATTTTAACTACGCGCTTAAGCTTAATTCCCGTTATCCCGAGGCTTACTTTAACCGCGGAACACTGTATTTCAAACTTGACCGTTTCAAGGAAGCGGCTTCGGATTTTACTAAAGCGATAGAACTATATCCCGGGTATATTATTGCTTATCACAGCAGGTCATTGGCTTACTTTAACCTGGGGCTTTTTGCTCAGGCCCTGGCGGACTTAAATAAAGTCCTGGAGATAAATCCCAAACTTGCGGAGGCGTATTTCAGCAAAGCCGCTATTTTGGAAAAGCTCGGCCGGGATAGAGAGGCTTTGGCGAATTACAAAATATTCATAAGCCAGGCGGCTCAAGGGGACGTAAAACTTATAAGCCAGGCCAGATCCCGGATAGAGCAATTGGGTAAATGAATCTTGGAATAAGGAGGATGAGGTGTTTGAAAAAAGGAAATTTGTGAGAATAGCGGAAAATATGAGTATTTCTTATCAGGTTATGCATACCTCAAAAACCGGGGATTTTTTAACCAGGGACATGAGTCTCGGAGGCATTAGTTTCTATGTGTCTGAGTTTATTCCGAAGGATACGGTCCTCAAAATAAAAATCGACCTTACGCATTTGTTTCTTTCCCTCGAAGCCCTGGTACGGGTGGTTTGGGTTGTCGAAGACCATCACAAGGAGAGGTATGAGGTAGGGGCTGAATTTTTGAACCTTTCTGAAGATGATACCAGGAATCTCTTCGAATATGTGTCCAGCGTTTTACGCAGAGAAAAAAAGTAGCCTTCCTTTTCCATATCAATCCATCTTCCGTTAAATTTGCTATTCAGGCGTTTTTAATGCATACTTTGATTTTAAGCCGTATATGCGTTCGATAGCCTGATAATGAAAGAAAAATGAAAAAAATCCTGTTTGTCTGCAGCATTTCCATTTTGTCCGTTCTGGCCGTGTCCCGGTGCGCTTGCGCGGAGGTCACCGAGGCGGCGGTAAAATATACGCAGGTCACAGGAACAGTTTTGTCCTTTAACGACACTAATATCACTGTTGCCGGAGACGATAAACTGACATATTCATTTATCGTGAATGAAAGGACTGAAATATCCGGAGAAATAGCCACGGGGGTTAAAGTAAGCGTGGCCTGGACATTACGGAGAACCAGGAAACATAAAGGCGCCTCCAGAAGGATTGCCATCTCAATTAAGGTCCTGAAATAAAATATTAAAGTTTTACCCTTAGATAATAATACCGGACTTCCGGACTTAGTGTCCAGATGTCCGGTTTTTGTTGTTCCGGGGACACAATGTATTGTGTCCCCGGAAGAGTGTCCCCGGAAGAAAAAGATGTTAGATTAGGCCTCCCTGAACGTCTATTGTATGTAGGAGACGAAATTGAATTCAACTTTTAACAGGGAGGGAGCTATGAGAAGTCAGTGTTTTGTTCTGGTTATCGCCGCGTTGTTTTTCTTTGGTTGGCAGGATAGAGTTATGGGCGGTGAACTTGCCTGGAAAGACATAAGTTCAGGTTATCTGCAATTCAATACCGTGCTGGTTTGCCCCGGGAATCCCGGCGCCTTATTCGCCGGCACTAAAAACGCTGTTTTAAAGAGTTGGGATGATGCGAGGAACTGGAGAGTTTCTTTACTGGTAAAAGGACAAAATCGGTCCGTGAACTTTCTGGCGGCTGACCCTCAAGATAGAAACAGTTTGTATGCCGCGTCCGGGAACGGGTTATATTACAGCCAGAACCTGGGTAAAAACTGGCAAAAGGTATTCCGGGGTAAAGATTACCTCTCGAATTCCTGTACCTGTATCTTGGTTTTGCGCGGAAATGTTTTACTTGGCACAAAATCCGGCTTGTTCGTAAGCCGCGATAAATCGAAAACCTGGCAGGCTGCCGCCATAAAGCTTAAAGACAGCCAGATATATTCGATTGTCGCTGACCCGAATGAACCTGATTATATCTATTTAACTTCCAGCAAAGGCGTATATAAAAGCTGCGATTCCGGAAATACCTGGAAAAGGCTGATTGTGGCTTTTTCAGGGCAAGAGGAAACAGAGGCCGAAGAAGAGCCCGATCAGGGAAATGAGGAGGCAAAAGGGCGTCAGGCGTTTTTCTTAACAGTTGATCGCAATTATCCGGGGCTGCTGTACATGGCTTCAGCTTCAGGGATTTTTAAAAGCATCGACAGGGGGATAAACTGGAGAAGCTTGGGCGCTACCGGCCTTGCCCGCCGCAATAATGCTTTCCTGTTGGTTTCATCTAAATCGGAATTATTGGCTGCTTCAAAATCAGGGGTATTTTGTTTTGATAACGGCTCCTGGAAAGAGTTACAGTCCAATCCCGGCGTTACGCAGGTAAATTTCCTGAGTGAAGACAGTAAGGGCAACTTTTATGCCGCCTGCGAAAATGGCTTGTTTAGGACCGCAAGTAACCATCTTACTGAAAAGGCCGGAAAGAATACAATTGAGGAGTATTCCAGGAACGAGCCGGGTATAAAAGATATACAGGAGGCTGCGATCCGTTACGCGGAAGTTGAACCGGGCAAGATCAAACTTATGAGGGAAAAGGCGGCGAAAAAAGCCGTTTTGCCCCAGTTAAATCTTGGCGTGAACAGAAATGTAACCGATCTTTGGCATTGGGAATCAGGCTCTACTACAAAAGCGGACGATGATGTGTTAAAAAAAGGCGAAGACGCCCTGGAATGGAGCGTGTCATTGAGCTGGGATTTTGGGGAGCTCATCTGGAATAATGACCAGACGTCTATAGACTCCCGTTCGAGGCTTATGGTGCAGTTAAGGCAAGACATCCTGGATGAGGTGACGAAACTGTATTTTGAGCGTCTGCGCGTAAAATTGGAGCTTGATAATGTAAGCCTGGAAGACAGAAAAAACTGGTCGGAAAAAGAATTGAAGATCGCGGAACTTACCGCCTCATTGGACGCTTTGACCGGAGGTTATTTTTCCCGGAATATCCGCTGAAAATCTCTTGCATTTGTGAAATATTTGTGCTAATTTATTTAATCAATTAACCCCAATACAGCCCTTCCGGCTGTCCTATGGCTGTTCACCGGGAACCGCCTTATATATTAACCCTTTTAACCTATTGAGATATGAGTACTTTACACTTTTCGGATGCCAGTTTTAAGAAGGAAGTTTTGGAATCAGAGAAACCTGTTTTGGTGGATTTTTGGGCTGCCTGGTGCGGGCCGTGCAAGATGATCGCGCCTGTTATCGATGAGCTTGCCAAGGAATACAAAGATAAGATCAAAATCGGCAAGGTCGACATAGACAATAACCCCAAGACGCCGAACCTTTACGGTGTAATGTCTATTCCAACGCTTATGTTTTTCAAAAACGGCAAGGTAATAGAACAGCTTGTAGGGTCGCTGAGCAAGTCCGAGCTGAAAAAGAAAATAGAAGAGCATATTTAAGTGAAGAAAATATTTATCGCCGCGACGAAGCAAAACGACGGTAAGACCACTGTTTCTCTCGGCTTGATTTGCAATTTCAGGAAAAATTTCAGGAAAGTCGGTTTCATCAAGCCCATCGGCCAGCGTTACCTGGAAGAAGAAGGCTTGAAAGTAGACGAAGATTCTTTGCTCATTGAAAAGGTTTGCGGCATCGAATGCGGACTTAAGGACATGAGCCCGATAGCCGTGGAGAAAGGTTTTACCGAGAATTATATCAGCCATCCGAATAAAGCGGCTATAAGCCGTCAGATCAAAGAATCATTTAACAGGGTCTCGAAACGCCAGGATATGGTAGTGATAGAAGGCACGGGTCACGCCGGAGTAGGCTCGGTATTTGACCACTCCAACGCCGAAGTGGCAAAACTGCTCGGGGCAGGCGTGATTATCGTTTCCTCGGGTGGAATAGGCAGGCCTATAGATGAGATCGTTTTAAATAAAGCGCTTTTTGAAGCTAAAGGTGTAAAAGTTTTAGGGGCCATAGTTAATAAAGTATTGCCGGAAAAGTTCGAAAAAGTGAACCGGCTGGTAAGAAAAGGCCTGGGGAGAAAGGGAATCAATGTCCTCGGCGTCCTGCCGTATATCCCGCTGCTTTCTTTTCCTACCGTAGGTCAAATTCTTGAGGAAACGGATTTTAAGCTTTTGTGCGGAAAAGATTCCCTGGATAATCCCGCGGCAAGGATCATTGTCGGCGCGATGGAACCTCACGACGCTATCAAGTACATAGTTGAAGACAGCCTGTTGATCACTCCGGGAGACCGCGAAGACATAATCATGACCGCTTTGGGGTGCCGTTCCCGGGAAAACCAAAAAAGGCTCATGGTGTCGGGGCTGGTGCTTACAGGGGGGATCACTCCCGCGAAGTCGATAATGAACCTTTTGGATGAATCGCGCATACCTGTCCTGGCCTCGCGCGAGGACACTTATTCAGTGGTGTCCTATGTGCATGACCTGACTGTGAAACTAAAGCCGCATGATACCGAAAAAATCGATACAGTGATAAAATTGATCAATGAGAATGTTGATTTGAACAGCATATTAAGGAGCATTTGACATGGAGACTCTGAAAAAAATAAGGGAAAAGGCGAGGACTGATCTCAAAACTATTGTTTTGCCGGAGTATTACGACAAAAGGGTAGCGGAAGCGGCTAAAATCATCCAGCAGGAAGGCTTGGCTAAAGTCATACTGCTTGATAAGGACAAGATGGACCGCGGTGACAAAGAGAGGTATATAGAAGAATATTACCAAATGCGGCAGGGAAAAGGCATGGATCTTGAAACCGCAAGAAAATTATTCGAAGACCCCCTTTATTACGCCGCGATGATGGCCAGGGAAGGCAAGGCTGATGGCTTTGTAGCCGGCGCGGCGCACACCACCGCTGATGTGGCGCGCGCGGCGATCCACTGCATTGGAATGCAGGAAGACATCAATATCGCTTCCAGCTGTTTCATCATGGTAGTGCCGGGGTGCCGGTACGGCGAGGACGGGACTTTTATTTTCGCTGATTGCGGCATCATACCCGAGCCAAACGGCAGGCAGCTCGCCTGTATAGCCTATTCTTCAGCAAAACTTATAAATAAGGTGCTGGGATTTACGCCTTACATCGCTATGTTAAGCTATTCCACCAAGGGGTCGGCAGACTGCAGGTCTACCCCCAAGATCACGGAGGCATTGGGTTTGTTAAAACAAATGGCCCCCGATCTGATCGCTGACGGTGAACTGCAGGTAGACGCCGCCATCATACCTGAAGTGGCCAGGATAAAAACGCCTAACAGCCCTATGGCCGGCAGGGCTAATGTTTTAATATTCCCTAACCTTGAAGCGGGCAATATAAGTTATAAACTTGTTGAACGCCTCGCCGGAGCGCGGGCGATCGGGCCGCTGATTTTAGGCTTGAATAAACCTTGCAGTGACTTGTCCCGCGGATGTTCAGCCGAAGACGTGGTCGACTGCGTAGCGGTCACCGCGATAAGGGCGCAATAATAAATATGAGAATACTGGTCATTAACTGCGGCAGTTCTTCCATAAAATACAAGCTTTTCCTTATGCCCGGAGGCAAACTTATCTCCAAGGGGCTTATCGAGCATATCGGGGAAAAGGGCTCTGAGATCCAGGACCACTATACCGGATTAAAGAGAATTTTAAAAGAAATAGACCATATTGACCTTGTGGGGCACCGGGTAGTGCATGGAGCGGAGAAGTTCAAGAAGCCCGCTTTGATCGACAGTTCCGTTATCCGCCAGATTAAAGAATGTTGCTTACTGGCGCCGCTGCATAATCCGGCCAACCTTGAAGGCATTCTGGCATGCAAGAAGCTTCTCCCCGGGGTGGACCAGGTAGCTGTATTCGACACAGCGTTCCATCAGACGCTGCCCGAGTACGCCTATATTTACGGCCTGCCGTATGAATATTACACGAAATTCGGCATCAGGAAATACGGGTTTCACGGCACTAGCCACGATTATGTGGCCCATGAGGCCGCGCACATACTGAAACGCCCTTTGAATAAATTAAAGATCATTACCTGTCATCTCGGCAACGGATGCAGTATCACCGCGGTAAACAGGGGCAGATCATGCGATACGAGCATGGGATTTACTCCGTTGGAAGGGTTGATAATGGGCACCCGCTGCGGAGATATCGATCCGGCCCTGGTTACTTATATCATGTCAAGAGAGAAGCTTTCTATAAGCCAGATTGATAATGTTTTAAACAAACAGAGCGGCCTTAAAGGTATTTCAGGGATAAGCAACGACATGCGTACCCTTTTTGAAAAGATCGGGATCGGCAATGAACGCGCGAAACTGGCGATCGATATGTTTGCTTACAGGATAAAGAAATATATCGGCTCATACATCGCGGTAATGGGAGGATGCGACGCCTTGGTTTTTACCGGAGGTATAGGTGAGAATAAAAAAGAGATCTGCGCGAAGCTCTGCCGTGAGGTGTCCGTTTTTCTCAAGAAAAAGCCGAAGTTCCTGGTTATTCCGACAAATGAAGAACTGATGATCGCCCGTCAGGCGTTTTCTCTGGTAAAGAAATTAGAACAAGATTGACAGAAAAGAGACCATATGGCAAAAGCCGTAATGATCATAGCCAGCGAAGGATTCAGAGACGAGGAATTATTCAAGCCTAAAGAGGTACTGGAGAGGAACTCCATTGAAGTAAAGATCGCTTCAACCACGCTTAACCAGGCCAAAGGGGTGCTAGGCGGAAAAGCCAAACCCGATATTTTATTAAAGGATATAGATTTAAAAGATTTTAACGGCGTGATATTCATCGGGGGCGTGGGGGCCAGCCAATACTGGGACGATCCCGTTGCCCATAAGCTCGCAAAAGAGACAGCCGCCTCGGGAAAGGTCATCGCCGCTATTTGCATCGGACCTGTGATCCTGGCCAAAGCGGGTATTTTAAAAGGGAAGCGCGCCACGGTCTGGTCTACCGACGCCGGCCAGCTTAGATTTAACGGCGCCAACTACACTGGTAAAGACGTTGAGAGAGACGGCAACATTATTACCGCTGCCGGGCCTTTTGCCGCCGAACAGTTTGGAGAGGAACTGGTCAAAGCGCTTAGAGGCGAATAACTTGGGGAATAATATGTTCAGGACAATTTTAAAATCAAAGATCCACAGGGCGCGCGTCACTGAAGCCAACCTTTATTATGAAGGAAGCATTACTATAGATTCTGCGTTAATGAAAAAAGCGGACATCATTGCCGGAGAAAAGGTTGAGGTTTTTAACCTGAATAACGGCGTACGCCTTGAGACTTACGCTATTGAAGGCAAGAAGAATTCCGGGATAATATGCCTGAACGGGCCTTCCGCCCGAGGCGCCTGTATCGGTGATGAAGTGATAATTGTTTCTTATGTGAGCGTGGATGAAAAAGAAGCGAAAACCGTCAAGGCAAGGATAGTGTCGGTAGATGAGCGAAACAGGATTAAAAATTAGGACACTGGGAGACCAGGTATTACGCAAAAAAGCCAAGTCTGTGAGCCAGGTCGATGACCGCTGCAGGGATATCCTTAGCGCCATGGCGAGATTGATGTATGATTCTCAGGGCATCGGCCTTGCCGCCCCGCAGATAGGCGTAAGCGAATCCCTGATAGTCATAGACTGCGGCCAGGGCCTTTATAAACTGGTTAACCCTAAAATAATAAAGAAGGAAGGACGCCAGTCCATGGAAGAAGGCTGTCTTAGCGTGCCGGGCGTTTCCATAAAAGTAAAGCGGGCAAAGAAAGTCATTGTTAAGGCCAGGGATGAAAACGGCAAGCTCGTGAGCATGGAAGCGCAGGATTTGCTCGCTTGCGTATTCCAGCACGAAATCGACCACCTTAACGGCAAACTTATCGTAGACTACGCTTCTTTATTGGAAAAGATCAAGTTCAAAAAAAGAATAGCCCAGTTGAAGGAAAAGGCGGGAAATGAAAAGCCGTCCGAACCAAAAACAAAACCCAATAAATTGTAATTGTTCTTATGAGCATTCCTGAATCAGATTTGATCATAATCGGCGCGGGTCCCGCAGGCTTGACCGCGGCTATTTACGCCGGCAGATACCGGCTCAATACGTTGCTGCTTGAGAAATTATCCGCAGGAGGCCAGATCATCCTGTCTCCGACCATCGAAAACTATCCGGGCTTTCCCGGAGGCATATCCACGCATGAACTTATCGAGAGATTTAAAAAACAGACAGAAGAACTTGATATAAACGTTGTATCCGAGGAAGTCACGGGTTTGGAGGAGAAAGGCAAGTCCGGCTTCACCGTAAAAACCCAGGATAAATCTTTTGAAACAAAGTCGGTCATTATCGCCAGCGGCGCCCAGTCTAAGCGTTTAGGGGTGCCCGGAGAACAGAAGCTGATAGGAAGGGGTGTTTCTTACTGCGGCACCTGCGACGGGCCTTTTTTCAAGAACAAGGATATCGCTGTAGTAGGCGGCGGAGACAGGGCTATAGAAGAAGCGATATTCCTGACCTGTTACGCGAAAACCGTGTATTTGATACACAGAAGAGACGCGTTGCGCGCTTCAAAAATACTGGAAGAAAAAGCAAAAAGTAACCCAAAAATAAAATTTATTTTAAACAGCGTTATTGAGGAAATTTCCGGAGAGAACAAAGTGGAATCGGTAAAGGTCAAGAACTTAAAAACCGGTTCTGCGGAAGTTCTTCCCTTGCAGGGTGTATTCATATTTATCGGGATCGATCCGAACACCGGGTTCATAAAGGATAAATTGTCCTTAGACCAGGCCGGTTTCATTATAACTGATGAGAATATGAAAACTTCAAAGGAGGGTATCTTTGCCTGCGGAGACTGCCGCAAGAAGGGCCTATACCAGGTTGTCAATAGCTGTGGGGAGGGCGCTTCCGCCGCGTATTCCGCGCACGGGTATTTGCTAAATCTATGAATAAAACAATCGTGCATAATAAAAAACTGAAGGATTGGGTAATCAAAATGGCTAAGATGTGCCAGCCGGACAACATTGTCTGGATTGACGGCACTAAAGAACAGAAAGAACTCCTGGAAAAGGAGGCTGTCGCCGCAGGAGAACTCATTCCTTTGAACCAGGAAAAATTGCCGGGCTGCTTCCTGCACCGTACCAATCCTAATGATGTCGCCCGGACAGAACATCTTACCTTTATCTGTACCAAGAATAAACATGAAGCGGGGCCAACCAATAACTGGATGTCTCCTGCCGCCGGCTATAGAAAAGCCAGGGCGATCTTTAAAGGGGCCATGAAGGGCAGGAATATGTATGTTATCCCGTTTTCCATGGGCCCTGTAGGTTCAGATTTCAGTAAAATAGGTGTTGAACTGACCGATTCCAGATATGTGGTATTGAATATGATGATTATGACCAGGGTCGGATCGAGCGTTTTGGCGGAATTAAATAAAGGCGCCGATTTTACCCGTTGCCTGCATTCCACGGCGGATTTAAATGAGGAAAGAAGGCTTATCCTGCATTTCCCGCAGGATAATACTATCTGGAGCGTGGGTTCCGGCTACGGCGGAAACGTGCTTTTGGGAAAGAAGTGCCTGTCGCTTAGGCTGGCCAGTTTTATGGGTTTGAAAGAAAAATGGCTGGCGGAGCATATGCTTATTATGGGCGTGGAAGAACCTAATGGCAGAATAGATTATATCGCTGCGGCTTTTCCCAGCGCCTGCGGTAAAACCAATCTCGCCATGTTGATCCCTCCTGAAGGATTAAAAAGGAAAGGTTACAGGATCTGGACGGTAGGCGATGATATATCCTGGATGCGTATTGATTCAGACGGAAAGCTTTGGGCCGTTAACCCGGAAACAGGATTTTTCGGGGTGGCTCCGGGCACGAACTCCAAAACCAACCCTAATATGGTTGAGACCATAAAGAAAAATACAATATACACGAACGTGCTTTTAAGGCCTGATGGCACAGTCTGGTGGGAAGGGGCTGACGGCGAGACGCCCGCGGCAGGAGTTGACTGGCGCGGCATCCCCTGGAAGCCGGGAATGTTGGACAACGAAGGAAAACCTGTATTGGCGGCGCATCCGAACAGCCGCTTTACCGCTCCGATCATGCAGTGCCCTTCAGCTTCTTTCAGGCTGGAACAGCCTCACGGCGTGCCGATTTCCGCGATCGTTTTCGGCGGAAGAAGGCAGCATTTGGCTCCGCTCGTATACGAATCTTTCAACTGGCAGCATGGGGTATTTGTCGGCGCGACCATGGCCAGCGAGCGCACTGCCGCGCAGGTAGGCAAATTAGGCGAGGTCAGAAGGGACCCCATGGCGATGCTGCCATTCTGCGGTTATAATATGGGTTTTTATTTCCGTCATTGGCTTAATATGGGGAAAAAGATGGCGAAGGCGCCCAAGATTTTCCATGTTAACTGGTTCAGGATGGATGCTCACGGAAAATTCTTATGGCCGGGCTACACGGAAAATCTCCGGATTTTAGAATGGATATTGGATAGATGCAATGATAAAGTGGAAGCGCAGGATTCTCCTATCGGATACATCCCTAAGGTCAGGGATATAGATATGACCGGCATGCACATTGCTTTGGAGACTATGGATAAGTTGTTTGCCATAGAAAAAAAAGACTGGCTTGAAGAATTAAAAGGCGTAAAGAAATTTTTCCAGTTGTTTAAAAATGACCTGCCCGAGGAAATGTGGAAAGAGTTTGAAGGGCTGGAAGAAAGGCTCCGGAAGGAGTAGTATGCAAGAAAAAGTCCTCCTGAATACGGATTTAAAAGGCTTGACGCTCTTTAAAAGAGGCAAGGTCCGCGACGTCTATGACCTTGGGGATAAGCTGCTGATTGTTTCCACCGACAGGATATCCTGTTTTGATGTGGTATTATCCTGCGGGATCCCCTATAAAGGCAGGGTCTTGACGGGGCTTTCCTGTTTCTGGTTCGATTTTCTTAAATCCGTTGTGCCTAACCATCTCGTGACCGCTTCCGCGGATACTTTTCCGCAGGAGCTTCAAAAATACAAAGACAGTTTGGCGGGGCGCTCCATGCTCGTATTAAAGACTAAACCGCTTCCGATCGAATGCGTGGTTAGAGGTTACCTTTCCGGCTCCGGTTGGAAAGAATACCTGAAATCGCAGTCTGTCTGCGGGATCCGCCTGCCTCCCGGGCTCCTGGAATCGGACAAATTACCGGAGGTCCTGTTTACCCCTTCCACCAAAGAAGACGTCGGCCATGACAGGAATATCAATCAGGATGAGGCGGAAAAACTGGTGGGAAAAGAGACCGCTTTAAGAATAAAACAGGTAAGTATCGCGATCTACGAAAAAGCCCGCGATTACGCGTTAGAAAAGGGCATTATTATAGCGGATACAAAATTTGAATTCGGCTTCTATAATGATGAGCTTATCCTGATAGACGAAGCTCTTACGCCAGATTCTTCCAGGTTCTGGCCGATGGATAAATACCGGCCAGGCAGCCCTCAGCCAAGTTACGACAAACAATTTGTCAGGGATTATCTGGAAAGTTTGGTTTGGGACAAAAATCCTCCCGCGCCTAAATTGCCGGAAGATATCATTGCCAGGACCAGCGATAAATACCTTGAGGCCTACCGCAGGTTAACCGGTAAAGCGCTTAAAACCCGATAAATGGCGATCCTGAAAAAGACATTTTCCATAATTTTTAGAATCAGCATAAGTTTTGTTTTGCTGATTTTTTTGTTTAACCAGGTGGATATAAAGCGCCTGTTTTCTATAATGAAAAGCGCCGACCTCAATATCCTTCTCCTGGGATTTTGTATTTTCTCCCTGAATTATATTTTTTGTTTCCTGCGTTGGGAGATGCTGCTTAAGGCGGTAAAGGTTTTCCTCCCCTTTAAGAGAGTGGTTAAATCTTACAGCGGCGGGATTTTCTTCAGCCTTTTCCTGCCGTCCACGATAGGAGGGGATTTCGTGCGCACCGTAGACCTTGCCGTGCACACTAAAAAACCAAGCCAGATCATGGCTACCGTCATCTTGGACAGGCTAAGCGGTTTCATAGGGCTCGTTACGGTGGCGTTACTGGCGTTGTATTTCGGCAGGAGCTTTATAACCGATAAAAGCGTTATCACCGCTATGGGTATAATAACCCTGATATTAGTAGCTATACTTCTCGTATTGTTCAATGATTTCCTTTACTGGAGGATCAATTATTTCCTGAAATCATATAAAAAAGCTTCTAACAATAACAAGGCCGGCCTCATCCACAGGATAAGAGAGCTGCTCAAGGAAACTCACAGCGAAATACACCATTTCCGCAATAACAAGAAGATAATACTTATGAACCTGGGATTGTCTTTTATTATCCAGGTGATTTCCCCTCTGACATTCTATTTTATCTCCCTGTCTCTTGGGATAAAATTGAATGTTTTGTATTTTTTTGTTTTCTTGACTATAATCGGCGCTATCACTTTGCTTCCGATTTCTATCGGTGGCCTTGGCCTGAGGGACGCGGCAACGATCTTCTTTTTCGCCAAAGTCGGGGTTGCCAAGGACATGGCTTTCGCGATGTCGCTTCTGAATTTCATTTTTATCCTTATATATGCCGGCATAGGAGGAATTATCTATGTCCTTACAGTTCGTAATAGACGGGTATAATGTAATCAAACACGCCGCGTTTAACCCCGCCTCAAAAAACATAGACAGAAAAATAGCCCTTGCCGAATTCATCAGCTTAAATAAGCTTTGCGGTAGCCGCAAAAATAAAGTTTTGATCGTTTTTGACGGTTTTCCTGAAATGCCGGCGAATAACCGGGGATACGACAATATCGAATTTTCATTTTCAGGGGAAAAGACCGCTGATGAGGTAATAAAACGCCTTATAGAAGCGTCCGGGAACCCGAAGAATATCATAGTGGTTTCAGATGACAGAGAGATCCGGTTCTTTATAAGGGCGGCGGGAGCCTGTCCTTTGAGCGTGGAAGAGTTCGTGCGATACAAAAAAAGTGCTGAAAAAACAGCTAAACAAACGGCTTCCATTAAACAAGACCTGACCTACTCTCAGATGGACAAGATTAACAAGGAATTAAGGCAGCTATGGTTGAAATAGCGAAAAAAGAAGAAGAGGGCGATTTCCTGAAATTCCTGGGAACGGCGGGAGCGCGTTTCGTAATGATAAAGCAGCTTCGCGCTTCGGGCGGCATTTGGGTCTCCTGCAAAGGGACTAATATCCTGATCGATCCCGGACCCGGGAGCGTTGTGCGCTGTTCAGCAAGCAGGCCAAAATTGGATCCCGGGAAGTTGGACGGTATAATCCTTACGCATAAGCACCTGGATCACTCGGGTGATATAAATGTAATGATCGAGGGGATGACTGAAGGAGGATTTAAGAAAAGAGGCGTGGTTTTCGCCCCGAAAGACGCCCTGGAAAAAGACGCGGTGATCTTTCAGTATTTAAGGGGCTTTCCTGAAAAAATAGGGACATTATCCGCAAGAAAGAGTTATAATATAGGAAAGTTTGGCTTTGAGACTTCCATGAAGCACATTCATCCGGTTGAGACTTATGGCCTGAAGTTTGGCATAAACGGGGAAAAAATCGGTCTTTTGGTGGATACCAGGTATTTTGAGAAGCTCGCCGGATTTTACCGGGTGGATACCTTGATAATCGGCGTGGTTTTTTTTGATCCGCACCCCGCTATTGACCATCTTAGTTTTACTGACGTGGAAACGCTGGTAAAAGAAATAAAACCTAAACGGGCGGTACTTAACCATTTCGGCATGAGCATGCTTAAGTCCAGGCCGCATATACAGGCGGAAAAACTCTCTCAGAAGCTTGGGATAGAGGTTGTAGCCGCTTACGACGGCATGACTTTGCGCTTTTAGGCGGTGATCTTATGAAAAAAGTATTGCTTCACATTTGCTGCGGTATATGCGCAAGCTATCCCGTAGAGAAATTAAAAAGCGAGGGCTTCGAAGTCATCGGGTATTTTTATAACCCGAATATCCAGCCGAAGGAAGAATACCTGAAAAGGCAGGAGGTCGCAGCAAGTGTAGCGCGATTGCTTGCCTATGAATTCATACCAGGCGCTTATGATGAGGGTTATTGGATGGAAGCTGTAAAAGGCCTTGAGAATGAACCCGAAGGGGGAGTCCGCTGCGCTGCCTGCTTTAAAATCCGGTTAGAAGCGGCTTTTAGGAAGGCAAAAGAGCTTGGGGCAGACTGTTTCACCACAACGCTCTCGGTGAGCCCGCATAAAGACGCCGGGTTAATCAACAAAATAGGCAAGTCCATAAGCCCCGAATCATTTCTGGAATACGATTTTAAGAAAAACAACGGTTTTAAGATTTCCATGGAATTCGCCAGGAATAACCTTCTTTACAAGCAGAATTACTGCGGCTGCCTGTTTGGCCGCAGCAAAACAGATTAATATGGAGCAATCCCAGATATTTGATCCTATCAATATCCCTGTGCCGAAAAATGAGATCTTGTCCCGCCTGGGTTTTCGTCAAGGAATTACGAAGATAAACGAGAAGCAGAAAAAAGAAACAGAGGGCTATATCGATGAGGCCCTCTGTTTGATCAAATTAAAAGGCGTAGCTAAACGCTTTTTAATACAAGATATGGATAGCCGGAAAATCATTATAGCCGGCGGCGCAGTCTTTGAAAGCGGCCTTTTAGCCGAATTCCTTAAGGACAGCTCGGAAGTACTGCTTATGGCGGCAACAGCCGGGAACCGTATCATGGAGGCGATAGCAAAAGAGTCATCAGGAAATAATTTTACCAGGGGAGTGGTTTTTGACGCGGCGGCAAGCGAGATGGCGGACGCCGGACTTGATTGGATAATGAGCTATTTCAACCGTCAGTTGTTAAGAGAAAACAAGACCCTGGGAAAAAAACGGTTTTCCTGCGGTTATGGTGATTTCCTCCTGAAAAATCAGAAAACGATATACGGACTTTTAAAATTAAACGACCTTGGTATTAAGATAACAGAGAATTTTATTTTAATCCCGGAAAAATCCGTGACCGCTGTATCCGGCATAAAAGGAGTATCCTAATGGGAAATAAAAATGATTTGAACAGTCTTATCAGGCAAAGGGCGGTCGTCCTTGACGGCGCGATCGGGACTGAGCTGCAAAAAAAAGGCCTCGCTTCCGGAGACTGCCCGGAATTATGGTGCCTTAAAAATCCTGAAATTATCAAGGGTATTCACTCGGAATACCGGAAAGCCGGAGCGGACATCGTCTATACCTGCACATTTGGCGCCAACCCTTATAAGCTCGGGCAGTTCGGCATAAAAGAAGTAAGGAAAGTAAATAGGGAGCTGGCAAATTTAGCAAAAAACGCGGTAGATAAAAAGGCTTTTGTCGCCGGAGATATCGGCCCGACAGGGCATTTTGTCTGGCCGTTCGGGGCTATAGGGTTTGAGGAAGCCGTTAGCGCGTACAAAGAACAAGCCAGGGGGCTTCTTGAAGGCGGAGTGGACCTTTTTGTCATCGAAACGATGATGGATATACAGGAAGCCCGCGCGGCGCTTATCGCGGTAAAAGAGCTATGCGACAAATTCGTTATCGTAACCATGACCTTTGAGAAAACGGGGCGGACATTAAATGGCACCGATCCCGTATCCGCTTTGATAACTTTGCAAAGCCTTGGCGCGGATGCCGTAGGCTGCAATTGCTCCACCGGACCTGAAGATATGTCAAGATTCATTTCGCTTATGAAACCATATTCCAAGGTCCCTTTAGTGGCAAAACCGAATGCCGGCATGCCGAAACTTGTCGCGGACAGGGCTTCCTACGATATGAACGCGAAGAAATTCGCTTCTTTCGGCAAAGGGCTGGTTTCTTCCGGAGCAAATTTCTTAGGCGGTTGCTGCGGGACAACTCCCGCGCACATTCTTGAATTGAAGAAAGCGGTTAAAGATAAAAAGCCGGTGGCTAACCTGCTTAAGCCGGTAAGCGCTTTAAGTTCAGCGAGAAAAACCGTGCTAATCGAAGATAATAAGCCTCTGCTTATGATCGGGGAAAGGATAAATCCTACCGGAAAGAAAGACCTGCAGAATGAACTCCTGGGAGGTAAATTCTCTCTGGTCAGAAAAATGGCAAAAGACCAGGAAAGCGAGGGCGCTTCTGTTTTAGACTTGAATGTCGGGGCCCACGGCATTGATGAGGGAAAAACAATAAAGGAGGCTATAGGCCTTTTGGCTACGATCACAGACCTGCCTCTTTGTATCGACTCTTCAAATCTAAAGGCTATTGAAGGCGCTTTAAGGGTTTATCCCGGAAGGGCGCTTATAAATTCAATTTCAGCGGAGAAGAACAGCCTGAAAAAACTCCTTCCACTGGCAGCCAAATACGGCGCCATGTTCATACTGCTTCCGGTCACGGAAAAAGGCGTCGCTAAAACGGCTGGAGAAAGAAAAGCCGTTGTGGAAGGCGTGTTTAAAAAAGCCGCGGCCTTCGGATTTACCAAAGCCGATATGCTGGTGGATTGCCTTGCCCTTAGCGTGTCTTCACAGCCTGACGCGGCTATTGAGGCCTTAAAGACCATAGATTGGTGCGCCGGGGAATTCAAGTCAAAGACAGTCCTTGGCCTTTCCAATATTTCTTTCGGGCTTCCTCAGCGTAAATGGGTGAACGCGGCGTTCCTGGCAATGGCTAATGCCAGAGGACTTACGGCGGCGATCCTGAATCCCGGCAGTCCGGAACTGCAAAGTGTCCTTTCCGCCTCCGATTTTCTGACGGGGAAAAGGCGCGACGGTTTAATCAAAGCCCCTTCTTTGGAGATACAGGGGCAAATACTCCATCCCCTGATGAAAGCGGTAGTGGAAGGTAACAAGGAAGAGATAGTGGTTTTTGTCAAAGACGCCCTTAAGTCCGGTTATACCGCTTTAAAGATCATTAATGAAATCATGATTCCGGCGATCACGAAAACAGGCGAATTGTTCGAAAAAAAAGAATTTTACCTGCCTCAGCTTATCGCCAGCGCCGAAGCCAGTAAAAAGGCTTTCGCTTATCTGGAACCTCACCTGAAGAAAGATAACCAGTCAGCTCCAAAAAAAGGGGTGATCATTTTAAGCACGGTTAAAGGCGACATCCATGATATAGGGAAAAATATCGTGAGCCTCATGTTGAAAAATCACGGTTTTCAGGTGATCGACCTTGGTAAGGATGTTTCCGCGAAAAGGATAATCTTGGCTGCCAGGCTTCACAACGCGGATATCGTGGGCTTATCCGCTTTAATGACTACAACCATGGTTAATATGAAAGAAGTGGTAAAGCTCGCGCGTAAAGAAGGGCTATCCTGTAAATTTATTGTCGGAGGAGCGGTGCTAACTGAGTCTTTTGCCCGTTCACTCGGCGCGGAATATGGCAAAGACGGTGTGGAAGCCGTGCGTGTCGCCACCAGATTGATTTCTCCGTAAAATCAGATTAAAAGGAGGGAGTAGATGCCCAGGGAAGAAGTTGCCAGGTTAATCGAGAATATCGAAAAGATAATAGTGGGTAAAACCGAAACCGTGAAACTGCTGGTGGTAGGGTTATTGACGAACGGCCATGTCCTTATAGAAGACGTCCCCGGGATGGGAAAGACCATGTTTGCCCTGGCCCTTGCAAAATCGATCAGCGGAGATTTTAAAAGGATTCAGGCTACCCCAGACCTTTTGCCCACGGATATAACCGGAGGGCTGGTCTATAGCCCTAAAACATCGGAGTTTGATTTCAGGAAAGGCCCGGTGTTCACCAATATCCTTCTAGTCGATGAAATAAACAGGACTTCCCCGCGCACGCAATCCGCGCTTCTTGAATGCATGCAGGAGTGCAAGGTAACACTTGACGGAAATACTTTCGCGTTACCGGCCCCGTTCATGGTGATCGCCACTCAAAATCCGGTTGAACACCAGGGTACTTATCCCTTGCCGGAAGCCCAGGTAGACAGGTTCCTGATGAAGATCAGTATGGGTTACCTTTTGCCGGATGAGGAAATAGCCGTAATCTCAAACCAGAAAAAACAGCACCCGATTGAGACCTTAAAGCCGGTAATGGACTTAAGCAGGCTTTTGAGTTTACAGCAGGAGATCAAGAACATAGAGATCTCACAAAATGTGCTTAAATACATCGTTTCCCTGGTTTCTTCAACCCGGAAGAAAGATAGCGTAAAACTCGGCGCCAGCCCCCGCGCTTCAGTCGCCGTCATGAAAGCAAGCTGCGCCTGGGCTTTTATCGAAGGCAGAGATTACGTTATACCGGATGATGTGTCAAAACTTCTGCCCTGGGTCTTAAAGCACCGCATTGTGCTTAAATCAAAAGCGGTAATTTCAGGAGTTACTCCTGAATCTTTCGTAGAAGGCCTTCTAAGGAACACCCCGATACCTTAAAAAATGTACAAGAAATTCATTAAAAAATGGATTGGCTTTGTCCTGCTTTTGTGTTTCAGCTTTTACATGGGGATAAAGAATTCCCAGCTTTTTTTCTCTTTTTTATTCTGGTTCCTCGTTTCCGTGGCCGCTTTGAGCACCTTCTGGGTGCTTTTGGAATATTGCGGCTCCTCGTTAAAAATTTCCAGGACCAATATCCCGAAAATACAGGAAGATGAAAGCGTTGAAATAAATATTAAAATAGCCAATAAGGGGATGATCCCGCTATTGAACCTTGTGGTCGAAGACAGCGCGCCGTGCGCTCAAGCCGGTGAAAGAAAAAAATATATACTGGTAGATTATTTGGGTATATCCGGAGAAAAAGAACTTAAATATTCCTGTTTTTGCCCCTTACGCGGGCTTTACGGCCTTGGGCCGGTAAAAGTTTATTTTTTCGATCCGTTCGGGCTGATTTTTCTGAGAAAAACATTTGCCGCCCGTTCCGAACTTTACGTTTATCCGCGTACTTTCAAGGTAACCAGGTTCCCGGAGCTTACCAAGGGCAATGCCCCGTGGTTTGGAATCGAAACAAGCCGGGTAAGCGGAGATGAAGACGAGTTTTTCGGGGTACGGGAATATAAATCAGGGGATCCGATAAAAAAAATACACTGGATCTCTTCCGCGCGCAAAAATGAGCTGATCGTAAAAGAATACCAGAGGCAGAGTTTCTTTAAAGCGACGATAGTATTTAACCTGGATAAAGAAAACAACCTCGGTGAAGGCAAAAATTCGGTCTGCGAATATATAATTAAAATCGTGGCTTCCGTGTCCAAGTATCTTATAAACATGGGCGTTTCGGTGGAAGTGATCGCCCACACGGATGATACCGTCTGCATCGAAGCTAATAAAGGCAATGAACATCTGGAAGATATACTGAAATTTCTCGCGATGGCTAAAATAGAGAGCAGGGTGAGCTTCATGGAAGTTTTTGAGAGTTTTTCGCAAAATATTTCCGATGATTCGACTGTGATAGCGGTAATGCTCGACAAAGACAGGGAGTATCTTCCCAATATGCTTTCGCTCTCTGCCAGGAACGTCGCTATCCTGCCGATTATCCTTGTTACTTCGACCTTTGCCGACGAGTCGCTAAACACCATCCCCGATGACGTGTTTGATATAAGGCTTCCCGGGATTATGAGCCTCGCGCCTATTTATGTTTTACGTTCTGATAACCTGGAAGAAAAGTTTTGATCCTAATGAAAGACACAGGGAAAAATAAGTTTTTTAATATCGAAATCTTTATAAGCGCGTTTCTGGTATTGTTTTCGATAGCCTTGTTCGACAGATTCCTGAGCCCGGCCATGAAATTGTCCCTGGTCTTGGCGGTCATCCTTGGATTCTATTCCAGCCGGCTTTCCCGCGGGCTTGCCTACCTGAACACGATAAAAAACCTCGCGTTCCTTTGTTCCGCCGCCGCCCTTATCTGGAGCATCTACGCCGTCATAAAATCAAGTTTTTTTTATAAAGAAGTGCTGTTGATCTTCGCTAATACACTATTTGTCCTTTCGGCGATATTAAGTTTCGGCGCCGTTATTCCGGAACTTTTGGGTTATATCCAGGTTTTAAGCATAGCTTTGTTCTTAATCGCCTGCGCCCTTACTAAAAATCACGACTTTAAATTCCTCGTCCCCGCGGTAGGCTATGTTTTTCTCCTTTTAGCCGCGGTCAGGATAAAGCTTTTTTCTTTCTTTTCCCCGGGCCCCGGAGAAAAAACCAGGTATGATTCCTATTATATGCCCATGTTTTTGTTTTTTTTCCTGGCCCTGTTTGCCGGATGGTCCTTGTACGGCCGTTTTCCCTTAGGCCAAATAAACACAAAAGGCTTTTTTCTTGACGAAGATTATTCTGGAGGCATCGAACAGGAAAAAAAATATAAAGAAAAAACCGAAAATTCTCAGGAAAAGATGCAGCAGGAAGTGACAAAATGGATATTAACTTTAAAGACCACCGAGGAAAAGCAGGAACTGCTTATGCTTTTGAGCGCTTTTATTCAGGATCCCCATGACGCGGTAACTGCCGCGGAAGCGGAAAACGGGCTGATTTACAGTATCAAAAGCCACGCGATGCGCCTGGGAGCCAAGGCAAAAGGCGAAGAATTAGCCCGTTCTATACAGGAATATTCCGAAAACAACCTGGAATCCAAGGTCGCTAAGGTCCAAAACGACATGGTTGATGTTTTAAAGTCCCAGACTTTAAATATACTTGACCGGGCAAAAACAATGGATTCTTTGAATAAAATGCTTCAAAGTGATTCTTATAAAGATATTATGCAAAATCGCGATAATCTGCAGAAGACCGTGAACAGCTCTCATTTCGAAGAAGGCGCCAAAAACGAGCTTAAAGACCTGGCTAGCGGCTTGTCGGGCTGGAAGTCTTATCAAACTTACCGTAAGATATCCGATAGTATTGCCAAAAAGGCCGGGCAGTTGAAAGGCGGGGAAGGCGATGAAATAGAGAATGCCATGAAAAGTATCGACAATATGAGGAAGATTGAAGATGAGGCTGAACCGGTAAAGAAAGCTATAAAAGCGTTGAAACAAAAATTAGCTCCCCAGAATAAAAATATCGCCGACGGCCTTGAGGAGTTATTGAATTTGAAATCTGAAATGAACGCGTTGAAGTCGAAAGCAGCCCTTTATAAGAAGCTTGGAGAAGCAAATATTGCGCAAGATAAGTTGAAAGGGCTAAAGAACGAACTCGAAGGCAGTGATAACGCGGAAAATTCCGGGCAGGCCGCAAAAACGCTGACGGAACTAAAAAGCAGGGTTCTTGGCGACGAGGTTTTAAGCAAGTCTCCCGAAGCAAAAGAACTTTTGGAAACAAAATTAAATAAACAGGCCAAGAAAAACAAGCAGGAAATGGAAAACAAAATAAAAGGAGCTAACCTCGGTGAAACAGGGGAGAAGCTTTTAAGTGACCTGGATGGCCTTGCTTCGGCTCAGGACAGGGAGAGCTTGAATTCAGCGGCCAAACAAATGGGGGAGAGCATAGACCGGTTAAACCGCGCCGGGCTTATTTCAAAGGAACAAAAAGATAATTTTAGCCAACAGCTGGGAAGCCTGTCAAGCCTGCTTTCCGCTAGCCTGGAGTCGCGTGAACAATCCCAGCAGGGAACCATAAGCAGCGATTCCCAGCTTCCGGATTATCGCAGTGAGATATTAAAGATCATGCGGGGCAAGCCCAGTATGGGAGCCATGAATAAGCTTATGGGGAACTTGAGCAACGCGGATACTATTTCCCGGATTGAGGATATCCGTCAGGCGATGAAAGAGGAAGTGCGGTCAAGTTCAAATCAAACCAGTAAACTGGAAGCCAAGGCGCTGGATTCTTTTATTGATAAAATGTGCGAAGCGGGTAAATCGATGCTTATCGAAAAAAGCAATTTGGACATAAGAAGCGATTTAGATGAACTCGCTAAGGCAAAGCCCCTTAAGGCCCTGGCGCTAAAGAAGCAGCTGCGGGAATTAAAGGACGCCAAGACCGAACAAGAGTTAAAGAAAAAACTTGAGAATATGGAAGCCCAGGTGGATGCCGCCGCTGATACTGACCTGCCTTTCGCTTCCGGAGAAGGGGTTTCAAAGAAAATGCAGCGTAACGTGACAGGAAAACCGGTATTCCTGAAACTGCATGTTTTACCGGCTATTTCCGTGCTGCAATTAAATTCCGCCGTGGCTTTAAAATGCGTCGCGGTATTCAATAGCAGTTTGATAAAAGATTTAAGCCAGGACCTGGAATGGGTATCGAGCAATCCCGCTGTGGTAGCGGTGGATTCAAAAGGGATTGCCTATGGGCTGGCTAAGGGAAGCGCGGAGGTTTTTGCTTTATACAACGGCACCGCGAGCCAAAGGTCTGAAATCACGGTGGTTGATGCGCTGCAAAAAAACATAAGCGAAGAGTTGAAAAACGCGTTAGGGGAATAATGGCATTTTTTAGGAAGAATATTTTTATTTTAGGCGTGTTCATGGCGTGTTTGGCTTTTTGTAAATCCTATGCCGCTCCGGAATACCAGGAAAGGCTGACCGGCTTCGGCAAGGTTATTACCGGAGTAAGCAAGGAAGAGGCGCTGATTAGTTTCGGAAAACCGGAAGCGGCAAGCGCGGATGTATGGTTTTATTCCTCACCGTCGCAATTTTATGTATATTTTTCCCGGGATATTGCCGTAAATTTGTATCCGGAAAACGCGAATGTTTTTATAGGCGCTCCGATAGAACTAAAAACGATGGTATCCGGGGCTGATACGGTCACACGCGATGTTACTGCGCAGTCCAAGCTTCTGCTAAGTGAGCCGGGTAGTTTTGAAATTATAAGTCCCGGGCTATTAATCCCGAAAAGCGCGGGAAGTTTCCAAGTTTTTTCAATATACAAGGATATTTACAGTAATCCAGCATATCTTGTTGTCTCATCCCCTAATCAGAATAAAGCTGAAATACTCTTAAGCATCGATGTCCTGCCTTACAAACCTAAGGTTTTTATGGAAGCGAAAACTGTTTTTTTTGCTTTCGCGACTTTTGTGTCTGAACAAGGTTATTTTGTCAGAGATGTGACAAGAGAGTCCGAGTGGTTTTACCAGCAGGGCAGCCAGGCTGTACAGACAAAAGATAATTGGATAAATTTTCCTTCCCCGGGCAGCTTTAAAGTATTCTGTAAATACAGGAATAAAACCAGTTTTCCCCAGGAAACAGAAGTTGAAGGCAGCCTTTATCCGGCGAACCATAATTTAAAACACCTGAAGATCATCCCTGAATACCTCGCGGTTTTGCCCGGACAATTGGGGCATATAAAAGTTTTTGCTACTTATTATGATAATTCTGTCGTGGATGTCACTGATAAGGTTAGATTGGAGATATCAGATACAAGAATAGTCCAAAGAAAAGGCGCTGATTTTTTTGCCCTGTCTGAAGGGGTCGCGGAAGTGTCAGCTGAAAAGGAAAACGTGAAAAGCCTTCCGGTAAAGATGTCGGTTTTAAAACCTGGTACCCCTAATCTTTCAGTCAGCCCTCCTTATGACAGGGAAGAAAAAGAACAGGGAATGGACCAGGATTCGCTTCTTCAGGATATAAAAGACAATATAAAAAAGCTGAAAGACAAGGCAATACGCCAGGAACGCCTATTTAAAAGTATCAAGGTCGTGCCTTCAAGCCTTAATATTCCTTTAGGCAGAGAAGGCCAGTTCAAAGCTGTGGGCGTACGGCCAGATAATTCGGAAGAGGATATAACTATTCCGGCGAAATGGGAGAGCCAGGACCTTAAAGTCGTTACTGTCGACAAAGGCAGAGCCGTTACTGTCGCTCAAGGCCGGGCGAAAGTGCGCGTCAGGTATAAAGATTTCCTTTCTGATTGGGCTGTAGTGTTTGTTAACGACCCGGAATTAACGGCGATTTCAATATTCCCGCTGGAACAGGAATTAAGCATGGACAGGAAAGGCAATCTGTCAGCTAAGGGACATTTCACGGATTCTTCCGAGAAAGATATCTCAGCCCTTGCTTCCTGGGAAATAGAAGAACCCGCTATGCTTAAGGTAATAAACGGGCAGCTTAACCCTTTGAAAGTCGGTAAGGCCAGGGTGGCCGCTTCTTATTCAAACATAAAAAGCCCCGCCGCTATTGTTAACATAGTCCATGAAGAATTCTGGTTGTTAAAGAAAATATTGAAAATATTATTTTTTGTGTTTATCGCGATCTTTGCGGTGTTTACGGTTTTGTACCTGCTGACTGAGCAAAAGAGGACGGCGATAATCTCATTACTTGGCAAAAACAACAATAGTTTTATAATAGCGTTATACGAAAATTTAACCGGGGCCTTGCCATTATTCGGCCACCTGTACAGCAAGTCAGTGCCGCCATTGTTTTACGCGGCGTCTGTTGAAAAACTTTATGCCATTGAAGAGAAGTGGTTTACCATGCTGACACGGAGTTTCGAAGAGGCCAAATACAGCGGGCATGTCCTCAAAAAAGAAGACTCTGATTTCGCGCTGAAAAATTACAATCTGCTGCTAAAAAGGGTTTTTAGCAGGCAAAAGAAAACGGTTTTGCTTCTGGTAGTGTGTCTGGCCTTGATAAAGAGGGTGCCGGTAATAATTTCCAAAAAATGAAATTACGGATAAGGTTGATCGTACTGGCCGCGGTATCTTTAATAATACTTTTAAATGTTTTTTTCCTGCTCAAGATCATCGACAGGATCATGCAAAAACTCAGATAATGAAAATTAAATGGTTCAATAAGCCTCCGGTTAGAATAACTGTATTCTTAT
>JAQULD010000004.1 GCA_028719045.1 Candidatus Omnitrophota bacterium
CGACGCCCGCAAGGCCGCGTTCCCGGACAAGAAAGAGGAAAATAAGCCCGCTGCTCCACCGGATAAAAAGTAATTCACTCAAGCCCTGTACAAAACTGGGGAGGCTTCCGGAAAACCCGGAAACCTCCCCCGTTGTTTTTTCTCGCCTTTTTTCTTTTCAATAGAGAATATTAATGATATAATAACTCAAAATGCTTTATTCATTTAGGGTTACGAATATTTAAGAATATGCTGGATGTGATCGTGGTAAGCCCGGAAAAAGTTCTTTTTGAGGGCAAGGCGAGAAGTGTGATCTTGCCCGGGGAACAGGGTGTTTTTGAGGTGCTTTCGTATCATAAGCCCATGCTTAGCCGCCTTATCGGCGGTAAGGTAATAATCGACGAGCAGAGATTTTCCGTGCGCCGCGGGCTGGCCGGGGTAAACATGAACAAAGCAACCATTATAATAGAAGAATAATATGGACAGGAACCTGGCGCTTTTATTATATTTCGCGATTTGTGTCCTGGGGCCTTGCTGGGTCTTTGCCGCTTGCGGCAAGTCAAGTATCGGCGCCCTGGGTAGGAATCCGTCGAGCGCGCCTAAAATATTCACAGCGATGATAATTATCCTGGCTTTCGCGGAAGCAACCGCGATCATCGCCATGCTCATCGCTTTTCAGAAATTTTAGCAAGGGAGAGAATATGTTGCTGATTGTTTCGTTCATAGTCATTATCATCATTACTTTTATCGTGCTGGTTTCTTTCGCAAGTAAAATGATGAACAAAGACCTGGGGACTGCTACGGCGCATTTAGACCAGCTTTCAGCGGAATACGCCAAGAAGGAAGAACAGATCAGAAAACAGCTTGAGGATGTAAAGCGCCAGAGCCAGGAAATCCTGGCAAACGCAGAAAAAGACGCCGCTTTGAACAAGCAGCGGGTCTTAAAAGAAGCGGAAACCGAGAAAGAAAAGGTTATAACGCAGGCGCAGTCCAAATGCGATGAAATGATCCAGCAGGCTGACCGCGCCCGCCAGGCGCTCATGGATGATATGGACCACAAGATAGAAGAAAGAGCCATACAGCGGGCAAGCGAGCTTTTAAAAGAAGCCCTCCCGGAAGATATCCGCGTAACCATACACGGCAAATGGATCGACGACCTGGTAGGCGGAGGTTTTGACCAGTTGGAGAGGCTGCGTATTCCTGAAGGGATTAATGAAGCTGTATTGACTACGGCATATCCCTTGACCGAAGAAAAGCGCCAGGCCCTGGCCGGGAAAATAAAAGAGAAAATAGGGGTGCAGATAAATTTAAAAGAAGAAGTTGACGCCGATATTATTTCCGGCTGGGTCATTACTATAGGAAGCTTGATACTGGACGGAAGCCTCAGGTTTAAAATCCAGGAAGCGGCGATATCCAAACAGAAGGTGATTTAATTAATTCCCTATGGACACAAATACCTCTGTAGCGAAGTTCGATATCCACGAGGAAGGCACCATAATTACGGTGCGTGAATGCGTTGTCAAGGTAAAAGGCCTTCCTTCATGCATAAACGGCCAGATCGTGGAATTTGAGCAGGGCGGCAAGGGCATTGTCATGGGTTTTAATGAGAACGAAGTCCATGTCCTGGTCCTTAATGTCAAGGATTCCCTGCACATCGGAGGAAAAGTATTAAGCAAGGGGGAATTCCTGCGCCTTCCGGTGGGAGAGAATTTTATGGGCAGGATAGTAAGCGGCCTGTGCGAGCCGCTTGACAACGCCGGCCCCATTGAGGCGGCTGATTATTTTCCTGTCTTCGCGGAAGCCCCGGGCGTTATGGACCGCGCTCCTGTCAAGGAAACCCTTGAGACAGGCACGCTTTTGCTGGACGCCGTCATTCCTATTGCCAAGGGCCAGAGGCAGCTTCTCATCGGCGACCGCCTTACCGGAAAATCCACCATTGCCACAGACGCTATCATCAACCAGCGGGAAAGAAATGTAATCTGCATATACTGTTGTATCGGCAAACCGAATTCCAGCCTGATAAAAACCCTGAATCTTTTTAATGAAAAGAACGTAATGCCCTATACCATAGTGGTAAACGCTGTCGCTTCCGCTTCTATGGGGGAACAATATCTTGCCCCGTATACCGCTGCCATGCTGGGGGAATATTTTATGAAAAAAGGCCAGGATGTCCTGCTTATCCATGACGACCTGTCCAAGCACGCCTGGGTCTACCGGCAGATATCGCTTCTTATGGAACGCGCTCCCGGCAGGGAAGCTTACCCCGGGGACATATTTTACGTCCATTCGCAGTTAATGGAGCGCGCCGGATACTTGAAAGAAGAACTGGGCGGGGGGTCGATGACCTTTTTGCCTATTGTGGAAATCCTGCAGGGGGATGTTACCGGATATATCTCAAGTAACCTTATTTCCATGACCGACGGCCAGATATATTTCAGCACCGCGCTGTTCAATAAAGGCATTAAACCGGCGATTGACTTCGGACTTTCAGTTTCGCGTATCGGGAACAAAGCCCAGTGGCCGGCAATGAAAGCTTTAAGCAGCAGGTTAAGGCTGGAATATATCCAGTACCAGGAACTTTTGCAGATGACCCAGCTGCGCACCACCGGCCTTTCCAAAGAAGCGGAAGAGAAAATGAAACGCGGCCAGTCCATAACCCAGCTTTTGATACAGCCAAAGAACAGCCCTATACCTTTGGAGGCCCAGATATTGTATCTTTTTGCCTTAAGCACGGGCGTGCTTGATACTTTGTCCGCCGCGGATATGCAGAAATTCAAACGTGACTTTCTTGATCTCGTATTAAGGGAATTCCCCAACCTTTTCCCGGAAATACGCAGCAGCCAGGTTTTAAACGATCTAAGCATAGAAATGCTTTACGAAGCGATGAATCATTATTTCGCGGCTGTTTAGTTAAAATTAGAAAAATATGAAGCTGCTTTCCCATATAAAGAAAGACATGGAATTCAACCAGAACCTTTATAACCTGATAGAGGTATTAAAGGAGATCGCCATTACCCAGTACAGGATACTCGAAAAAAAGATCAGGACCTTCGATACGGTATTTTCCTCCCTGGGCGCGATATTCAGTATCCTTGAGTCAAGGAACTTAAACCACCCTTTATTACAGACATCGAAGAAACAGCCGGGAGTTATAGTCGTGACCTCGGACGCCGGTTTGTTGGGCGGCTTGAATATGAGCGTTATGACACAGGCCATTAAAGAAGCGGAAGTAAAAAAAGCCAGGCTTATTATCGTGGGAGAGAAGGGGCAGATGTACGCGGCTGAGACCACTCTTTCCTATATAACTTTTAAAGGGGTAAAAGACGAGACCAGGCTTGAGCAGGCGCTGAAGTTGAGGGACTATATTTTAGACGAGGAACTAAGCGGCAGGCTCGGCGAACTGAAAATAGTGTATCCTTACGCTACTTCCATTGTCGCCCAGCATATCAAGAGCCTGCAGTTGTTCCCTTTCTCTGCGGAAGAACAGTTTCAGAGCAAAACATTTTCCGCGGTAGACCCGAATCTCATCCTGGAATCATCGCTCAATGACATCCTGGAATACTGGATTTATCTTTTCCTGGGGCAGAAATTTTACCAGATATTCGGGCTGTCGCGTTTAGCTGAGTTGTCGGCGCGTTTTAACCATCTTGAAATAAGCAAGTCGAAGATCGAGCAATTGAATAAGGAGCTTAAATTGCAGTATTTCCGCCAGAGGCATGAATTGATCGACCGCAATATGCGCGAGCTGTTTGCGGCAAGGCTGGCGTTTAAGTAAAAACCATGGAAAACAATAAAAATCATAAATCCGGGCGTGTGGTATCAGTGCAGGGGCCGGTAGTGGACGTGAAATTCGCGTCCCAGGAAGAAGTCCCGCCTATTTTCGAAAACATAAACACTTCCGCCGTGGACGGTAAAAGGGTGGTCCTTGAGGTAGCCGAGCATCTCCCCGGCAATATCGCCCGCTGTATCGCTATTAATTCCACTTTTAACCTGCAGCGTAACAGCGAGGTTTACCCTACGGGCGAGGCCATCAGGATCCCCGCCGGAGACACCATATACGGCAGGATCATCAATGTCTGGGGCGATCCGATAGACCAGAAAGGTGACCTGCCTCCGGGTGAAAGGCTGCCTATCCGCGCCAGGAAAGGCATGCAGCATTTCAATAAAAAAGATAAAGTGGAGAAATTCGAGGTCCTGGAAACCGGCATAAAGATCATCGACCTGCTTTTCCCTCTGGTGAAAGGATCGAAGAACGGGATCCTCGGCGGCGCGGCCCTGGGAAAGAGTATCTTGACTTTGGAGATAATCCATAATATCGTGAAAAAACATAGCGGCGCCTGCGTTTTCGTGGGAGCTGGAGAACGTATGCGCGAAGGCAATGAGCTTTATTACGAACTAGAACACAGGAATATCTTGGCTAAGACCGTCCTTATCTTCGGGCAGATGAACGAGCCTCCCGGAGCGCGTTTCGGCGTGGCCTTTAGCGGAGCGACACTGGCCGAATCGATACAGAGGAAAAAACAGGACGTCCTTCTTTTCGTGGACAATATTTTCCGTTTTCTGCAGGCCGGGGCTGAGATCTCCAGCCTTCTCGGGCGGCTCCCTTCAGAAACAGGGTATCAGCCTACGCTTATTTCAGAGGCAAGCGAGTTCCATGAGCGGATCCGTTCTTCTCAGGAAACAGGCAGTTCCATAACTTCGGTTGAAGCCGTTTATATCCCTGCTGACGACCTTACGGACCCGGCAGTAGTCACTATTTTCAGTTTCTTGGATTCGATCATGGTCCTTTCCCGTCAAAGGATACAGCTCGGCCTTTATCCGGCGATCGATCCACTTTTGTCTTCCAGCGCAAACCTCGATCCTGACATAGTGGGAAAACGCCATTATCAGGTCTCTCAGGATGTCATTCGCATGCTGCAGAGGTATGAGGAATTAAGGCGTATCGTCATGGTCATCGGTATTGACGAACTGTCCGCGGGAGACCGCATTATTTATGAGCGGGCCAGGAAACTGCAGAATTTCCTGACGCAGCCTTTCTTTGTGGCGGAAGCCTATACTGGCAAGAAAGGCGAGTTTGTAACTATCGAACAGACTGTTGAGGGTTGTGAAAAGATCATGTCGGGCCATCTTGACCGTAAGCCCGAGGGAGATATTTATATGGTGGGCACTGTTTAATCCGGAGGGTACTATGGACAAAGGACATAAACGTATAGGAGAGATATTACTGGAAAAAGGCTGGATCACGGAAGGGCAGCTTCATGACGCGCTTACCGAACAGAAGTTAAGCGATAAATTCCTGGGGGCGATACTCGTAGGCCGCGGCTGGATCACGGACGAGAATTTATTAGAGGCTTTGTCGGTGCAGTTCGCTATTCCGGTCATAAGCTTTAAAGGCCAGTATATCGACATGGAATTGGCGAGGAAGTTTTCTTCTTCCCTTATCGTGGACCACAAATGTTTTCCCGTTTCAGCTACCGAGGATACTGTGACGGTCGCGATCGTTAACCCCTTAAACGCGGTCGCTATAAGCAAAATAGAAGAAGAGGCCCGCCCTAAACGCACGCGCCTGGTCCTGGTTTCCGAACAGGAATTAAAAGAGGTCGTGCAGAGCTATAAGAAATATATAAGCGAAAGCATTCAGCGCCTGCTCAGGAAAGATAAGCCGCCGACGCAGGGGACAGTATAGTTGAGTTTAAATACAGGGAGATTCCATGAAAGTAAGTTTAGTGCGAAGAAAAGGATTTACTCTTATTGAGCTTATCGTTGCGATCGCCATAATCGCTATACTTGCCGCGATCATCGCTCCCAATGCTTTTAAAGCCGTGGAAAAAGCCAAGATAAGCAGCGCTGTTTCCGACATAAGAGCGATCAGGACCGCCGCGATGTCTTTTTATTCCGACACAGGGACTTTGCCTTGCACTAAAGCCGGAGGCTGGGGGCTGGACCCCGGATTTGTCAGGCCGGTTACCGCGGCCAATTGCTGGGCTACTGAAGGCGGATGCGCTGCCGGCTGCACTGATCTTGGAAACTGGGACGGACCGTATCTGGAAAAATGGCCTCCTTCCGGGCCCTGGCATGTAGGCGGCGGAGGCATGTATAACTGGAACCGTTGGGCTAATTACAGCCCTCCCGGGACAGGCACCAATTGCTCTATGGCCGGAATAGTGACTTTGGAGGATTATGGCGCGATCCCGGTGTCTTCGGTGCAAAAAGTGGATTCAATCCTGGATGACGGCAATTTGAGTAATGGGTACGTCTTTGTTGCAGGCAGCGTCAATAATCCTGATTATTTACAGTTTGTGGTGACTTGCCAGTGAGCGCCGTAATAAAGCGCGCGGATGATAATCAAATAAATGAAATATGACAAAAATAGAATCTCTTCTTAGCGAAGCGTTGATCGCCAGAGGGTTTTTAAGCAAAGAATCACTGGATTCCTGCGTCAGGGAAGCGGAGGACACCCAGCAGCCGCTGCCCGGAGTTTTAATAAAACGCGGCTTGATCGCAGAACGTGATATCCTGAGTATCCTTGCTGATAAATTAAAACTTAAGTTTGTAAGCTTAAAAGGCAGGACTATAGATAAATCGATTATTGAGAAGGTCCCTGTAAAGTTCGCCACTTATTACGGTTTTATACCTTTGGAAATAAAGGACAGGGTGATGTCGATAGCGGTTGCGCTGCCGCTGGACATAAAAAAACAGGATGAGATAAGGACTCATCTTGGATTCGATATTGAAATGGCGCTTTCGCCTTCTCAGGAGATACTGGATGCCTTGAAACAATATTACGGCCTGGCCGCGGAAACACTCGAGAAGATAGTGTCGCAGGTCTCAAAGCAGGACAAGTTCTCTCAGGCCAATACCCAGGAAAAAGTGGAGGACATTGAGAAGCTCGCCGGCGACGCCTCCATAATAAAACTGGTGAACCAGATAATCCTCGAAGGTTTCAGGAAAAGGGCGACCGATATCCATATCGAGCCCTACCGGGAAGGGGTATATCTGCGCTATCGTATCGACGGCCTGCTTTACGACGCCAATGTCGGCACCGATATACAGAATTTCCTGAATGCCATCATCTCGCGCATCAAGATCATGTCTAATCTTAATATAGTGGAGCGCCGCCTCCCTCAGGATGGAAGGGCAGTGGTAAAGGTCCAGGAACAGGTGTTGGATTTAAGGATCTCTACCATCCCCACTCCTTTCGGGGAGAGCGTTGTGATAAGGATCCTGCCTACTCAGATGCTTTTTAGCCTCGAAAGGCTCGGCCTTGCCAAAAGAGACCTTTTGATCTTTGAGAAAATGATTAAAAAGCCGCACGGGATAATTTTTGTTACCGGCCCTACCGGCAGCGGAAAAACCACCACATTGTACGCCTGTTTAAGCAGGATAAACACAAGAGAAAGAAAGATCATTACCATAGAAGACCCCATTGAATACGAAATGAGCGGTATCACCCAGATACAGGTTATGCCTGAGATAGGGCTGGATTTCGCGCGGGGCCTGCGCAGCATACTAAGGCATGACCCGGACGTAATAATGGTCGGAGAGGTGCGCGACCTGGAAACCGCCGAGATCGCCATACGCGTCGCCCTTACCGGGCATCTGGTTTTTTCCACTTTGCATACTAACGACGCGGCAAGCGGCATCACCAGGCTTGTTGATATAGGCCTTGAACCGTATTTGGTGGCTTCCAGTATCGAGGCATTTATCGCCCAGCGTTTGATACGGGTGATATGCCCTGAATGTAAATTCGAGCAGGAAGCAGTCCCCGGGGAATTAAAGGAAATGATCGCGAAAGACCTGGAATTAAAATCGAGCGATGAAGTCAGGGTTTTTAAAGGCAGGGGATGCTCCAACTGTAATTATACCGGTTTTCTCGGAAGGACCGCGATATACGAAATAATAATGATAGACGACGCTATAAAGGACCTGATCCTTAAGAAGGCGCCTGCCGGGCAGATAAAGAAATTCGCCGTTTCCAGAGGCATGAGGACCTTGCGCCAGGATGGCTGGCAGAAAGTAATTTTGGGCGTTACCACTCCGGAAGAAGTCGTGAAAGTGACTTCCGCCGAGGAAGGTAATGAGCCTGAAAAAGAAGAAGAGATGCTTCAGACCTATCCGGAAGAACTGGCGGAAAAACCCGCCGATGCGGAAAAAAGAGTTTACGACCGTTTAAGCAGCCGGGTGAACCTGCGTTACAAAATATATAAATCCCAGGAAGAATTGATAAAACGCGGTTACACCGTGGAACAACTTAGTATCTCTTCCAATATTTCCGCGGGCGGGATCCTTTTTTCCAGTGTCGGCATCGTTCCTTTCGGGGCCTACCTTGAAATGATCATTGAGCTTCCGGACCAGCTTGCGCCTATAGAGTGTTTAGCCAAAGTGGTCAGGGTGGAGGATTCGGGGAAAGAAAATATTTTTAATATAGCCGTTTGTTTCCTGGATATAACCGGGGCGCAAAGGGCAAGGCTTGAGAAGTATATAATTAAAGAACAAATCTTGGAGTAACTAAAATTGGCGATTTATAAATACCGCGCGAAAAAAGACCCGGAAAATATTGTTGAAGGCAAGATCGAAGCATTTTCCGAAAAAGAAGCCATTGAAAAGATAAGCTCAATGGGGTATCTGCCTGTCCATTTGGAGAAAGCCGGGGAAACTTCTTATACGCAAACCGGCTCTTCCGGGAAATCCTCCCTAAGAGTAAGATCGAGAGAAATAACGGTCGCGAGCCGCCAGTTATCCAGTTTATTAAAATCCGGCGTGCCTATCCTGAACGCGCTAAACATAATCGGGGAACAGTCGGAAGACCCGAACTTGAAGGGCGTCCTTGGCAGTATCCATGACGCGGTTAAAGAAGGCTCCTCTTTTTCACAAGCCCTGGAAGAATACCCTGCCATATTTTCCCCCCTTTATATAGCTCTTATCCGCACCGGAGAAAACAGCGGGGCCCTGGCGGACGCGCTTTTAAGGATCTCTGATTACCGCGTTAAACAGGAAGAAATGTTTTCCCGTTTTCGCATGGCCCTGGCTTATCCTGTGCTTATGGCGATAGTCGGGTGCGGTACGGTCGTATTCATGCTCGCTTTCGTCATGCCGCGCCTTATGCGCATGTACGTCAATATGGAACAAAAGCTGCCTCTACCGACGCAAATATTAATAAGTATAACCGAAGGCCTCCAAAAATGGTGGTTCTGGATACTGCTGTTTGTGATATTGGCGTCCCTGGTGTTCATCAGGCAGGCCAAGACCAAGGCAGGCAAGCTGTCGCTTAGTTTGATAAAACTGCATATCCCGGTGTTCGGGGAATTCATACTTAAGGCGGAATTGGCAAGGTTTAGCAGGACACTGGAACTTCTTATTAAAAGCGGTATCCCTATACTTAACGCCATCGACATAAGTATCCCTGTCCTGGATAATGAGATCGTAAGGATCCAGCTGAAAAAAAGCTATAAAGAACTGGAACAGGGAGGTTCCCTGGGCAGAAGCCTGAAAAGTTCGAAATTATTCCCGCTTTTTATGAGTAATCTTATTATAGTGGGGGAAGAATCCGGAAAGCTTGACGATGCCCTGAAGGAGGTCGCTAATTCCTATGAGAAGGACACGGATGAGGCGATAAGAGTCATGGGCAGCCTTCTTGAGCCTGTAATGATATTGGTGATGGGCCTGATCGTGGGTTTTATAGTGATTGCCATGCTTTTACCTATATTCGGGATCAACATGATGGTAAAATAACATGAAGGATAAAGTCAGCCTTACGGCGTTTTTAGTGGCGCCCGCTTTCTGGATACTCGATGCCGCCGCGCAAACGTACTTGTTCGGCGCCGACAGTATTATAAAGGAGCTTTTTTATCCTCAGGCCGAGCGGCTTTTGATGCGCCTGTTTATAGCCGCGGTCATGATAATATTCGGCTTTATTTTTCTCGAACACAAGCGCGCGCTGGACGCCTTAAAGCGGGAACCCTCTACCGGAGAATCTCCGGAAAAAGAAGCCCGTTTGCTGGCGATAGAATCTTCTTTGCGGGAAAAAGAAGAGCAGATCAGGATTTCCGAAGAATCTCTTTCCGCGAGGAACAGGCTCCTTAATGCGCAGGAGGAGTCTTTACGGGCAAGGGAAGAGAAGATTGCCTCCCTTGAGCTTAATTTGCCCGGGAAAGAAAAACGTTTGTCCGCCGTAGAATCTTCTTTGCTGGAAAAAGAAAAGCGCCTAAGGGACGCGGAAGAGGCGGTCTCCGGAAGGGACAACCTGCTTAACGAACGCGAAAGGGCCTTAAGGCAGCGCGAAGAGCGGCTGGAAAAACTGGATTCAGTTTCCCGGGAGTCCGTTTCAGAGAAAGAAAAACAGCTCGCCGCCAAAGAAGAAACGCTGCGGGAGAATGAATCCCGGCTTAAATCAATAGGGACCGCTTTATACGAGAAAGAAGAGAAACTAAAAGTTGCCGAAGAAGCGCTGAAAACAAAGTTCGCGGGGCTGGCCGCCGCGGAAAAATCGCTGCAGGAAAAGGTTGGCCTGCTTAAGGAGCAGGCTGAGTCTTTTAAAGCGCAGGAAACGCAATTAAAAGGCCAGCAAGGGGCAAAAGAAGAAAATATAAAGCTTGCCGAACAGTCTTTAAACGAAAAGGTGGAGCGCCTTAAAGCCGTGGAAGACGCCCTTAAGATAAAAGAAGAGGCTTTAAAGGCTAAACTGGAAAAGTTAAAGGCCGCTGAAATCAATCTGCGCGAAAAAGAGGGCGCGGCGGATATCCGGGAATCCACAGACGTAAAAGAGCAGCTTTTACAGTCAAGCAAGATGTCCGCCGTAGGCCAGCTTGCCAGCGGTGTGGCCTTTGAAATAAATAATTCGCTTAGCGCGATAGCCACTAATATGCAGCAGGTGCAGGAATTGGAACAACGGGGGGAGTTGAAACAGACAGACCTGAAGGTCATCCTGGGCAAGGTCGAGGAATCCGTTTCCAGGTGTAAAAATATATCTTCCTCCCTCGTGGGTTTTTCCAGGCCCTGCGCGGATATATCGGAGCAGGTTTTATTGAATGATATCGTTAACAAAGTGATAGTCCTGACAGAAAACAAGATGAGGCTGCAGGGGATAGCTATAAAAAAAGAGTTAAAGCCCGATTTGCCCATGATTATGGGCGATCCGGCGTTTCTCCAGTTGGCCTTTTTTAATCTTCTTTCGCGCGCCAAGTTTTCCATCCAGAAGAAATCATCCAGGGATGGGGGAACGATTTCCATCGTAACTTCGGTTGATCCCCAGGACAACCGCGTGTGTTTAAGTATTTCCGACACAGGCGTCCGGATAACCGAAGAGAATATAGGGCATATATTCGAACCGTTTTATGCCAACACCCAGGCGGCCGGGTCCGCGGTACTGGATTTATCTTTCGTCTATAGTATTATTAATGAACATAAAGCCACGGTGAAAGTGGAGAGCAGGGAGAACCAGTTAACCACTTTCAGGATAAGTTTTCCTGCCGCCTAATACAGGCCCCTGTTTTAGCGGCCAGGCAAGTTTTTAAGGGAGGGAGCTCTTGAATATAACCTTATTTTTGTTTAGTTTGATGTTGTTCAGCTGGCCGTTTTTGGTCGCGCAGCTTAAGCCGGAAATGTTTTTTTATTTCCTCTTTTGCTCATGGTTGACCATCATTGTTCTCTTGTTTGCCATAAATCGAAAAACTAACGGCTCTTGTTCCAATAAAAGCGATGACTCCGCGAAAGGAAAAATAAACAATGTTTAGCCCGCTTACGGTTTTTCTCTCCGTTTTCGTTTATATCGCCTTGTTGTTTTGTATCTCCCTTTGGGTGGAAAGAAACGGCCCCCTGGGCAGAAAGCTGACTAACAATGCCTGGGTATATTCTTTATCTTTAGCGGTCTATTGCACTGCCTGGACATATTACGGAAGCGTGGGTAAAGCCGCCGCGAGCGGAATGTTGTTCCTCACGATATATCTTGGCCCCACCCTTGCGGTTATTTTCTGGTGGCTGATCCTGCGTAAGATGGCGCGCATAAAAAACACTTACCGGATCACCAGTATCGCTGATTTTATTTCCGCCCGTTACAATAAATCCCAGGGCCTGGCGGCAATTGCCACGGCGGTGGCGTTCGTCGGGATATTGCCTTACATCGCGCTGCAGTTAAAAGCGATCTTTTCGACATTCGATATCATCACGAATGTCGGCCAATGGACATCCTTAAGCTCTAACCGGTTCAGTATCGATATGATGATAGTCATGATGCTCATATTATTCAGCATACTTTTCGGCGTGCGCAGGCTTGACCCCACAGAGCGCCATCCCGGAATGATAATGACGTTAGTGGTCCAATCCATAATAAAGTTGGTCGCGTTTTTGGCGGTCGGTATCTTTGTGACTTACGGCGTTTTCGGCGGGTTTGGCGATATCTTCAGGCATATAAACGCCAATCCTTTGCTTGTGGGCGTGATCAAAACCCAGCAGGAGTCTGTTCCCTACACCATGTGGATGACTTATCTTATACTGGCTATGTTCGCGATCTTATTCCTGCCAAGGCAGTTTCACGTCGCTGTGGTGGAGAATTCGGAGGAAAAACATATTCGCACCGCCATGTGGCTGTTCCCGCTGTATATGTTCCTGCTTAATATCTTTGTCTATCCTATAGCCATGGGCGGGCTGCTGGAAGGTTATTCCATCGCCGAAGCGGACACTTTTGTTTTAAAGCTGCCGCTTTCACACGGATACAACTGGCTCGGTTTGTTCGTGTTTCTGGGAGGCTTGTCCGCTGCTATGGGCATGATAATGGTGGCATCGGTCACTATTTCCACCATGGTTGTAAACCACTGGCTGCTTCCAGTGGTAGGCAAGTTCCGGCCGCTGGGTTTTTTAAGAAAGAACCTTTTGCAGTGCCGGTGGCTGGCGGTATGCGCGGTCATTATGGCGGGGTGGGTGTTCGCCGAGAAAGTAGGCGCTTCTTATACCCTGGTGAATATCGGCATGATCTCATTTGCCGCGGCCCTGCAGTTTGCCCCGGTAATTTTAGGAGGCATATTCTGGAAAAAAGCGAACAGGATAGGCGCTACCTTAGGGTTGTCCGCCGGGTTCCTGGTCTGGATATATACCATACTCATACCTTCTTTTGTGAAGAGCGGCTGGATATCGAAAAGCCTTATCGAAAACGGGCCTTTCGGCATAGGTTTCTTGAATCCTGAACACCTTTTCGGCATCGTCAGGCTTGATTCATTGTCACACGGCGTTTTATGGTCGATGCTTTTCAACATAGGACTGTATATACTCGGTTCAGTGTGTTTTAAGCAGGAAAAAGAAGAGGAAGATATCGCCGATGAATTTGTGGACATCCTTTCCTCATCCGCGGTTGTCGCTAAATCGGAACAGGACAAACCGTATATCGCCCTGGTCAATAAAAAAACAATAATCGAAGATTTCCTCTGCCAGTATTTTTCCAAGAAAGATTCCGGAGTTATTATTGAAAAATGCCTTGTTGAAACAGGGCTCGGGAGTAAAGAGAAGATTTCCATTGTCGACCTGGCGGAATTAAACGGCTGCGTGGAAAAATATTTGTCGGGCACCATGGGGACAGCTTCCGCGCACAGGGTGTTAAAGGAAAGCGGTATTTTTTCAGCTGAAGAGGCTAAGGACCTTGAAAGCGCTTACGCTGAAATCATTGCCAACCTTAAGTTAAGCCCGGAAGACTTAAAAGGAAAAATAGATTATTATCAGGAAAGAGAGACCCTGATAACAAAGCATGCCCTTGAGCTTGAGACCAAAATAAAAGAACTCGAGGAGAATATCCGGCAGCGCAAGCGCGCCGAAGAAGAGTTGAAGTTGATCCAAAATGAGTTGGAAAGGCGCGTCCAGGAGAGGACCGCTGATCTCGTGAAGGCAAACGACGCGCTGCGCATTGAAATAACGGAGCGTAAGCGCACCGAAGAGGAACTCCAGCATAATTATGAATCCCAGGGCGTAATTAACCGGCTGCTTAACCTTTCTTTGACGGGTATTTCCGTGGATGAGCTCGTAAGGAGCGCCTTGGACCTTATCCTTAAGATCAACTGGCTTTCCTTTGAATCTAAAGGCGCTATATTCTTAGCGGAAGAAAATAAGGAACTATTGGTGATGAAGGCGCAGAATAATCTCCCCGAGCAGATACAGCAGCAATGCTCGGAGCTGGTTTTCGGCAAATGCCTTTGCGGGCGGGCGGCTTCCACTAAAAAAGCCCAATACGCGAACTGTATAGATGAAAAACATGAAATACTCTATGAAGGCATAACCCCGCATGGCCACTATTGCGTGCCGATAGTATTCTCCGAAAAAGTGCTTGGGGTGTTAAACCTGTATATTAAAGAAAATCATACCTATAACCCGAAAGAAGAGGAATTCATCCACACTATCGCTTCTGTATTGGCGGGGATCATCATGCGTAAGCGCGCTGAGGAAAAAGCGGAAATAGAGAAAGAGAAGGCCCAGCGTTACTTTGATATTGCCGGGGTATTGCTTCTTGTCATTAATAAGGATTATACGGTCAACCTTATAAATAACAGGGGCTGCAAGATACTGGGGTTTACCGAAGAGGAAATAATCGGCAGGAACTGGGATAATTTTGTCGCGGAAAACGAAAAAGAAACGGTAAAATCGATATTTACCAATATGTTGAAAAATGATGCGGAGGCTCCGGAATATTTCGAAAATGATCTCCTGACGAAGTCCGGGGAAAAAAGGCTTATCGCCTGGCACAATACGGTATTGAAAAACGAGCAGGGCGAGGTTATCGGCACGCTCAGCTCAGGCGAGGACATTACAGACAGGAAACTCGCCGAGATCCAGCTTAAGGAAGCATATGAAAAATTAAAACATACCCAGTCGCAGCTTTTGCAGTCGAGTAAAATGGCGGCGGTGGGCCAGCTGGCCAGCGGTGTCGCGCACGAGATCAATAACCCTCTGACAGGCGTCCTTAACAATGTGCAGCTTATCAAGATGGAGATGGACGCGAAAACAGATTTTAAACCGGATGAATTCAAGGAACTTATAAATATCGTGGAAGATTCCGCTAATAGGTGCAAGAATATTATCAGGTCGCTGCTTGATTTCGCGCGCGCCTCAAGCGGGCTTTTCCAGGTTGTTTCCCTGAACGACGTAATAGATAAAGTAGTGGCGCTTATAGGCCATGAGATGAAACTGCAGAACATAAACATCGAGAAAAAACTTGATCCGTATCTGCCTCAGGTAATGGGCGACCTGCAGCTTATCCAGCAGGTTATTTTCAATATTATTTCCAACGCCAAATGGGCGATCCAGAAGAAATCCGGCAAAGAAGGCGGCGCTATCACTATTACCACCAGTTACAACCCGCATGATAAAATAATTTTCCTGAGGATCCAGGATACCGGCATAGGCATCCCCAAGGAGAATCTCGAGCGGATATTCGAGCCGTTCTTCACCACGAAGCCCGTTGGCGAAGGGACGGGTTTGGGGTTGCCGTTTGTGTATAATATCATAAAGAACCACAAGGGGAATATCGAGGTGGAAAGCCAGGAAAATGAAGGAACGGTTTTTAAGATCAGCCTTCCTTCGACAAATTGATGCAATGAGGGGGAGAGATTAAAATGGAAGAGAAAAAAAGGATTTTTATCGCTGACGACGATGAAGCCGCGCTGGTCAGCCTGAGAAAATTGCTGGAATTATCCGGTTTTGATGTGGAGGCGGTGAGGGAAGCCAAAGATATCGTGGCCAGGATAAAGTCATTTAAACCCAATCTTTTGCTTCTGGACCTGCTTATGCCGCATCTGGGCGGCTTTGAGATCTGCCAGATGCTTAATAATGACAAGGAAACGCAAGGCATACCGATAATCATCATTTCCGGTTTAAGCGGTTACGCGGATATAAAGAGCGCTTATAAGCTCGGCGTAGTCGGATATGTCACAAAGCCTTACGATTTTAAGAAATTACTTGAGGAAATAAATAAAACCATTCGTTATAAAGAGGCTAAATTAGAATAGCGGGATTGGATATGGAAGAAAAGAAAAAAGCTAAAAAAGTCAAATGCTGGGAGGTTTTTAAATGTGATGAATTTAAATGCCCGGCGTTTAAAATAAGGGACCTGAAGTGCTGGCTTATCCCCGGCACGCATTGCAGGAAGTGCACGCAGGGGAAATTTCTGGAGAAAATGGAGCTCTGCATAAAATGCAAAGTTTTCAAAAAGAATATGTCCGGGGGCTCCGTTAAGGCGACGCTTCAATACGTAGCCGAGCAGTTTAGCGAATACAGCAAATTAAATAAGCGGCGCGAAGAGGAAAGCGAGAGTTCCAGGCAGGCATTGTCCAGAAGCGAAGAGCGTTTGCGGGACATCGTCTCTAACGCGGGCGAATGGATCTGGGAAGTGGACACAGCGGGGCGTTATACCTATTCAAGCCCTACCGTGGAAAAGATCTTAGGTTATACCGCGGATGAAATGATCGGGAAGTTTTTTTATGACCTTTTTCTGCCGGAAGAAAAAGAATCATTAAAGGAAAAAGCGTTCGAAGTTTTTTCGCGCAAGAAAGTTTTTCATGGATTCATAAACAATAACCTGCATAAAGACGGCCATACGGTGATCGTGGAGACAACGGGGGTCCCGCTTTTAGGGACCGACGGAGAATTAACGGGTTACAGGGGCGTGGACCGGGATATTACGGAGCGTAAGCGCGGCGAACAAGAGCTTAAAAACGCCTATGATCAGCTTAAACGGGCGCAGTCCATGCTTTTGCAATCGAGTAAAATGGCGGCAGTGGGCCAGCTGGCGAGCGGTGTCGCCCACGAGATCAATAACCCCCTGACCGGCGTCCTTAATAACGTCCAGCTTATCAAGATGGAGATGGACGCTAAACATGATTTTAAAAGCGAGGAATTCAAAGACCTTTTAAGCGTGATAGAAGAATCCGCGCTTAGATGCAAGAATATCGTGCGGTCCCTGCTTGATTTTTCCCATTCTTCCACAGGCCAGTTCCAGACGTTGTCCCTTAATGAGATCTCTGAAAAAGTAACCGGCCTGATAGAGAATGAGATGAGGCTGCAGAAGGTCACCATTCAAAAGGTGCTTTATCCGGAACTGCCCAGGATCTTCGGGGATTCGCAGCTTATCCAGCAGGTCATTTTTAACGTTATTTCCAATGCCAAATGGGCGATACAAAAGAAATCTTCCGGAGACGGCGGTATTATTACCATTGAAACCGGGCACAGCCCTAAAGATAATTCCGTTACAGTCAGTATCTCCGATACAGGAATAGGCATTTCCAGGAAGAACCTGGAGCATATTTTTGAGCCGTTTTTTACCACCAAAGCCGTGGGGGAAGGGACGGGCCTGGGATTATCCGTGGCTTATAACATTGTCAGGCAGCATAACGGAAGCATTAAAATCGAAAGCGAAGAAGGCGAAGGCACAACTATAACCATGAGCTTCCCCGTCCTTAAGGGAAACTGAGAAGAGCATACTTATGAAAAACCTGAAAATACTTGTGGTAGACGATGAAAAAGTGGTAAGGGATTTTTTGTTGAAACTTTTGTCCATGGAAGCCGAAGAGGTAAAAACCGTTGAAAACGGCTTCCAGGCGATTGAAGCGGTAAAAGGGAATAAATTCGATTTCATATTCCTTGATATAAGGATGCCGGAAATAGACGGCGTGGAATTGCTCGGAGAGCTCAAAAAAATCTCTCCCGATACAAAGTATGTGATGATGACCGGCTACGCGGTCGATGATTTGATCGAAAAGGCAAAGCAGATAGGGATCTACGCTTCTATCAGGAAGCCTTTTGATATTAACCAGATACTTTCTTTCGTGAAAACCCCGGTAACGGCGCAGTCGAAGAACGCGGTAAACGTCCTTATTATAGACGATGATAAAAGCGTCCTGGATTTTTTCAAAAAATTGCTTAAAGACCAGATCTATGAAGTTACCTGCCTTGAAAAAGGCAAGGAAGCGTTTGACCTCGTAAGCAGGAGGGATTTCGATATAATTTTTCTCGACATGGTTTTAAAGGATATGAGCGGCGTTGAGCTTTACCTGAAGATCCAGGAGACAAAGCCGAGCATTAATGTCATATTGATTACCGGCTACGCCGACAAAACAGCCGATATAGAGAGGATGGGAATAAAAAATTTCATCTACAAGCCGTTCGACATCAACCGTATATTGTCCGAAGTCGAAAAGGTTACAAAATTAAAACAAGGGAAATAATTTTCCCGGGGAGGGAGCAATGGAGGAAAAGAGTCTTGAACAAAAGAACAGGATCCTTATCGTTGACGATGATAAGAGCGTAAGGGATTTTCTGGAGATGTTTCTGAAGAAAAAAGGCTATATCAATATCTGTTCCGTGGATTCAGGGGCGGAAGCGCTCAAGGCTGTGGAAACGCAGGATATAAAACTGGTGCTTTTGGATATTAAGCTCGGCGCCATGGACGGCCTGGATATCTTACGCAAGATAAAAGAGAAGAAGCCCGGAATGGGGGTTATCATGATCACAGGTTATCCCGATGAGGCAAAAGCCAAAGAGGCGATCAATAACGGAGCGTATGATTATATCGTAAAGCCGTTTGACCTGACATACCTTGAGTTAAGCGTGCTTACGAAGATCCTTTTAATGTCTTAGAAGGCGCTCCCGATGCTGTTGAAGAAAACCGCTCCATTTATATTCATATCCTGTTTGTTATTGATCTTTGGAATCCGGGAAATTTCTTTTTGCCAGGAATGGAAGGAATTAAAAGGCGATCATTTCCTCGTTTATTGCGAAAAGGACGATGACTTCGCCGCGAGCGTCTTGAATAAAGCGGAACTTTATTATCAGGCCATTGCGACGGATATAGGATACCCCAGGTACTCGGAATTCTGGACTTGGGATAAGCGCGTAAAGATCTATATTTATCCCGACCACGCCGCTTATGTCAAGGCGGCTAATTGCCCGGAATGGTCTCAGGGGATGGCCGATTACAATAATAAACGGATCTTAAGCTACGCCTTTAGCAAAGACTTCCTGGATTCTATCCTGCCGCATGAGATGACGCATTTGATTTTCAGGGACTTTGTGGGTTTTAAAGGCGAGGTCCCGCTCTGGCTTGACGAAGGAATAGCGCAATGGGAAGAAACCGCAAAAAGGGCGGAACTAAAAAGGTTTGTTAAAGAGCTTTATGAAAGCGACTCCCTTCTTTCCGTGTCCGATATGATGCGCCTGGATATAAGAAACATGAAACAGATGGACCGGCTATATATACGCTCAGCGCTGACCAAAAAAGGGACCAGGAGTGTTTTATTCCTTGATACCTCTAACCTTTTAAATACCTATTACGCGCAATCGGTGTCGCTGGTCGGATTTTTGATAGAAAAATACGGCTCGGACGAATTTGCCAGTTTTTGCCGGCAGCTTCGGGACGGAAAATCGCTTGAAGATGCCTTGGTTTCGGTATATCCGTCACACATACGCAGTCTGGATGATTTCGAGATGCGTTGGCGGGAATATCTGGATGAAATGAATTAACATGCGCTTGCGCCCGGCGCTTTATGTGGAACATTGCGCCGGTATCCGCCTGGTGGCGGAGGAGGGAGATAAGATGCGAAAGTTTAAGATTAAAGGATTCACTTTGATAGAGCTTATGCTTGTGGTTATCATTATCGGCGCCTTGGTGGCAATGGTTATGCCGAGGCTGACCGGAAGAGGGGAGCAGGCGCGTTCCGCCGCCGCTAAGGCCGATATCGAAGCGAATATCGCTACCGCCTTAAAGCTGTATGAATTGGATAACGGCGGTTTTCCCACGACCGAAGAAGGATTGAACGCCTTGTTGACAAAACCGTCCTCTGCCACAAACTGGAACGGGCCGTACCTGGAGAAAAAACCGCTTGACCCTTGGGGAAGAGAATATAAGTACAGGTCTCCGGGAGAACACAGGACAGATTATGACCTTTATTCCCTTGGTAAGGACGGCGTGGAAAGCGCGGATGATATCAAAAACTGGGAATAAGGCTTTTACATTAATAGAGGTAATGGCGGCCACAGCTGTTTTGTCGTTAGGGGTGGTGTTTATGTATGAGGCTTTTTTGTCTTCGCTGGACGCCTATGGTTATTATAACAGTTACCTGGCGGTTTCCCCTTTTATGGACGAAAAGATCTGGCAGTCCCAGGACAGCTTAAGGCGGCTTGCCAACCTTGGGCAGGCGCCTCAGGAAGGAACGGTTTTCCTTGAAGGCAGGAATTACAATTGGAGCGTTTCTAATGAACCGCTTCCCGGAACGCCTGATCTGTTCAAAACTGGGATCACTGTTTCCTGGCTGCAGGGAAAAAGAAAAATGGAGTTGTCCAGGGCAGCATATGCTGAGTATGAAAAAGAAGAGATCAAATAGCGGGTTTGCGGCATTTCAGTACGGCAGGGCGTTTACCTTAATAGAGATGCTTATAGTGATCGTGATGCTCTCTGTAGTGTCTCTGGCGGTGTTCGCCACATTTAACAACGGCATAAATGTCTGGCGCAAGGTTACCGTAGAGCCCGCGTCGGAGGGAATAAACATCTTTTTTGAAAGGTTCTCCTCGGATTTAAGGAACACTTTTAAATTCAAGTCAATAAGTTTTGTAGGCAGGGAACAGGTGCTGGAATTCCCCGCGCTTGTTTACAGCCCCTGGGCGCAGGCAAAATCCATAGGCAAGATCGCTTATGAATTCGATGCCGCTAAGGGCGCGCTTACGAAGAGGCAGTATACCTACAGCGATATTTACAGCCAGGCGGGAAGTGTAGCGGAAAATGTGGTATTAAAGGACTTAAGCTCGGCCAAGTTCCGGTATTACTTTTACGACAGCGCCAAAAGAGAATACCTGTGGTCAAATGAATGGCCCGCGTCTGATTTTCCTTTGGCTGTAGCTATAGAATTGGAATTTAACCGCGCAAACGGCAACAACGCTTTTGTGAGGACGGTCAGCATTCCGGTAGGCGGATGAGGCGGATTTTATTTAACAAGGCTACCAGGGCAAGCATTTTGATAATTGTACTCTGGTCCCTGTGCCTTTTGAGTATTTTCGCCGTGTATCTTGGGTACATAGTCAGGCAGAAAATGACGCTCGCCAAGCGCCTTGATGAAAAGGCAAGCGCGCATTTTATCGCGGAAGCAGGCGTAAAAATGTCGGTTTCTGTGCTTAAGGCGCTTGCCCTTAAGGACTGCCAGTCGTTAAAAGAGCCGTGGAGCAGTAATCCTGACTTGTTTAAAGATGTAAATATTGATGGCGGAACGTATAATGTCTGCTATAATTATGTCGATGAATTTACCGGGGCCGAAGAAACCCGGTACGGGCTTATTGATGAAGAAAGAAAAATCAATATAAATAAGGCTGACCGGCAGGTCGTGGCCAGGCTTTTTAGCCTTCTGTTTAGCTTTGATGAAACTCAGGCGCTGGAGTTAGCGGCTACTATAGAGGATTGGCGCGATCCCGACAGCCAACCCGTGATACCGTTCGGCAGCGCCGAAGACCCGTTTTATACGGCCCTTACCCATCCTTATGGCGCCAAAAATTCCGATATAGAGGTTTTGGAGGAGCTGCTTCTGGTAAAAGGGATGACTAAGGATATGTTCGATAAAATAAAGGATTACCTTACTGTTTATGGGAGCGGGAAGGTCAATATCAATACCGCTTCAAAGAAAGTATTAATGGCGCTGGGCTTAAGCCCGGAAAACGCGGAAAAGATCCTTGCGTGCCGGCGCGGCAAGGACGGGGTCGAAGGTACGGCAGACGATAATATTTTTGTAAACCCCGCGGATATACTGCCGTTGTTAAGCCAGAGTTATAATTTAGGCGCCTCCGATATAGCGCAGATCGGGGCGGTAGCCACCCAGTACCTGGGGACGAAATCCGGTTTTTTTAATATCAGGAGCCAGGCGCTGCTGGCGAACAAAAAACACGCTTCGAATATCAGCTGTATCGCCGATAAAAGCGGGAAAATACTCTACTGGAATGAAAATTAAAGAGATGTTCAGGTTTGATTTCGCTAAATTCCTGTTTGCGCGGGTAAAACCGGGCGAGTTTGTAGCCATGGAGCTCGGGGCGAGTAATTTGAAACTCTCCCATATCAGGGTTTCGGTAAACAAGAAGGAAATAGCGAATCTGGCCAATGAAAACGTAACCGGGAAAAGCGACGCCGATATCGCAAAGGTAATACTTAACTTTTTCCAGATATTTGGCATCAAGAACTTGAATGTGGTGGATATAATACCTTCGCACCTGGTCATCACCAAGAACATAGAAGTACCCACTACCAATGAAAGGGAGATCAGGGAAATAGTAAATCTCCAGGCCGGCAGGCACACACCCTACTCCCGCGAAGAGATAATCGCGGATTACATCGATATAGGCGTTTATAAACGTAATTATACCAAGATACTTCTTGTTATAGTGCCTCGCAGCCTTATAAAAAGGCATTTCGACATACTGGCTAAAGCCGGACTTAAGCTTGAAAAAGCGCTTTTCGCCCCGGAAGGCAACGCCGGTTTTGTTTCCCGTGCGATGAAAGCCGAAAACCAGGATTCACCTGTCAGCCTGCTGCACATAGACGAGAACTCGACCGATTTTACGGTCGTGCACAAGCAGAAGGCGGTTTTTGTCAGGTCCATACCTATAGGCTCGCGTTTTCTTTCCGGAGAACCCGAAAAATACCAGGCAAAGTTTGCCGAAGAACTGAAAAAATCCCAGGAGGCTTATCAGGCGGAGGATATTGAGAAAATCCCGGGTTCCGTTATTTTAACGGGCGCCCTCCCCCAGGTAAACATAGAAACGGCGTTGAAAGAGGCGCTGCTCGTCCCGGTAAAGGATTTTGCCTATCTTAAAGGAGTCCAGCTTTCGGAACCCGCGCAGAAAGTCATAACTGAGGCGAGAGGCGTGTCGTTCCTTAACATAACCTGGCCCCTGGCCAATTTTGATAATTTAAAAGTCGACCTCGTCCCGGAAGAGACAAAATTGAGGAGGCTGCTTGAACAGAGAAGCAGGGATTTGCTTAAAACAGGGATATTATCTTTCGCGATACTGGTGGTTGTTTTTTCGGTATTAATGAGCAATATTTATTTTAAAGGGGCTTACCTCAAAAAATTAAGTGAAAAGTACCTGTCTTTCGAAAAGCAGGCCGAAGCGCTTCAAGCAGACCTGACGAAAAACAACCTGATAAAAAACTACCTTTTCAGCCGGGGATTGTCCCTTGAGGTATTGTCAGAACTCTACACGATCACCCCGGTGGAAGTGGAACTGAACAGCATCAAATATGACGACCAGGGCAGGTTTTCGCTAAAGGGCACGGCGGAGTCCATGTCTTCTGTTTTCGCGTTTGTGGACGGCCTTGAAAAATCGAAATATTTTAAAGAAGTGAAGACCAAATACACCACGAAAAGGAAAGAAGGCAAGAAGGACGTAACTGATTTTGAAATAGCGTGTTTACTTGACAGGAGCGGCAAGCGATGAAATTCCAGGGGCTAGATGTTTTTCTTAAATTCATTTCCGGTTTATCTAAAAGAGAAAAGGCCGTTTTTTACCTGGCCGTTATTTTTCTTTCGATTACGCTGGTAGACCGCCTGATAATTTCTCCGGTTTCGTTGAAGATGAAAGCGCTTGATAAACAGATAAAAGAAAAAGAAGAAAACATCGTGCGCGACCTGCATATCCTCGCCCAGAAGGACAAGATCCTCGCGGAGAGCGTTAAAAACGCCCCCTACGTAGGTAAGGCAAAATCCGAAGAGGAGTTAACCACGGATATTTTAAAAGAGATCGAAAATATCACCAGTAAAAGCGCGGTCTACCTGGTGGATATGAAACCGGCGGGAGTTAAAAATATCGGGTCTTCAAAAAAGTACCTGGTGAATTTAGATTGCGAGGCTTCTATGGATCAGCTCATCGATTTTATGTATACTATTGAAAACACGAGCAAGCTCCTGACCATTGAGAAGTATGACATCGCTCCCCGGTCGGAAGAATCGAATACCATGAAGGTCAGCATGTCCATTTCCAAGATGGTAATCCCCTAAAAATACCGTAGCGGTCTCCGGGCTAAAAAAAAGTAAAAAAAGATTTGACAAAACTGGAATTATAATATATACTCTTTTGTCTGTTAAACTTCATTTAGTCTTTCCCGATATAAATCTTTTTAGGTAAAAAGATTAGAGTTTTGAAAAAAATTCTGATAGGGTTTTTTTTATCTCTTAAAGAACAATTGGGAATAGCGAGACCGGCGTCTTTTATGATGCTGGAGTAGCTCAGTTGGTAGAGCACGTCCTTGGTAAGGACGGGGTCACGGGTTCAATTCCCGTCTCCAGCTTTAGATGTGCGAAACCGACACAAAATATTAATACTATGCGCGAAATCATAACCTGAGAATGTACGGTTTGCAAAAACAGGAATTACACCCTGACGAAGAACAAGAAAACGCACCAGGACAAGCTTGAGATCAAAAAGTTTTGTCGGACTTGCCGTAAGCATACTGCGCATAAAGAAGTAAAGTAAGTGTTCTTTCCCAGTAACTTGCTTTGTGGATTTGACTACGGGGATTTAGGAGCGTCGGTTAATGGCAAACCAACGGTCTCCAAAACCGTGACTGCAGGTTCGAGCCCTGCCGCTCCTGTTTTAAACGGGAGAGGAAGACGCGGTTGCTAAGTTAAAACGTTTATGAATATTTTTAAAAAAACAGCAAATTTTCTGAACGAAGTGAAAGTGGAGTTAACCAAAGTTTCCTGGTCGACCCGCGATGAGTTAATGGGGGCGACTACGGTGGTTATCGTCATCACTTTGATCCTCGCTTTTTACATAGGATTTATAGATTTAGGGCTAACCAAGGGCCTTAGCGTAATATTAAAGTAAAGCAGTTTATTTAAGGAGAATTTTCATAGTGAAGCAGTGGTACGTTGTTCATACTCAGACCGGTTACGAAGACAAAGTCAAGGCGATCCTGGAATCCAAGATCCCCGCTTTGGGGTTACAGGAAGCGATAACCAAGGTGATTATCCCCACGGAACAAATTTCCGAAGTCCGCGCCGGAAAGAAACGAATTTCCCAAAGAAGGTTTTTCCCGGGATACCTGCTGGTCGAAATGGAAATGGATGAAAGGGCTTATTCTTTCATAAAGGCCATTCCGGGTATAACGGGTTTTATCGGTTCAGGAAAGAAGCCGATGCCGCTTCCGCAGAAAGAAGTGGAGGGCATCTTGAAAAGGACCGAAGAGACAAAGGCAAAGCCCAGCCCCAGGACGATTTTCGAAAAGGGCGAACAGGTCAGGGTGAAAGAAGGCCCGTTCATGAATTTTAACGGCACTATCGACGAAGTGCACCCGGAAAAAGGAAGATTAAAGGTCAGTATTTCAATTTTCGGAAGGTCTACTCCCGTAGAATTGGAGTATTGGCAGGTAGAAAAGATATAATATGGCTAAGAAAATAACCGCACAGATCAAGTTACACGTTCCCGCAGGCGCAGCTAACCCCGCGCCTCCCGTAGGCCCGGCATTAGGCCAGCATGGCGTTAACATCATGCAGTTTTGCAAGCAGTTCAATGAGCAAACAAAAGGAAGGGACGGCCTGATTCTCCCGGTGGTCATAAGCGTTTTTGAGGACAGGACCTTTACCTTTATAATAAAGAGCCCGCCTTCTTCGATCTTGTTGAAGCGCGCCGCGAACCTCGCTAAGGCGTCCGGTATAGCCGGCAAGGAAGTGATCGGCAAAGTGACTTTAAAGCAGGTGGAAGAGATAGCGAAGCAGAAGGCCAAGGACCTGAATACTTCGGATTTAACACAGGCCGTAAAGGTTATCAAAGGCACCGCCAGAAGCATGGGCATAACCGTAGAAGAATAAATGAAAAACCATAGTAAAAGATACGAAACATCGTCAAAAGATTTGGATGTAAAGAAAATCTATACCTTGAAAGACGCGGTCGCTTTTTTAAAGAAGATGCCGCAGCCGAAATTTGACGCCTCCGTCGACCTGCATTTCAGCCTCAATATAGATACCAAGAAGTCGGACCAGATGGTGCGCGGTACTGTAGTGCTTCCCCACGGCACCGGAAAAAAAGTCCGCGTGGCTGTTTTCTGCAAAGGTGAAAACGAGAAGGCCGCGAAAGAAGCGCAGGCTGATTTCGTGGGAGGCCTTGAATTGATGGATAAGGTCGCTTCAGGTTTTATGGATTTTGACTGCGTGATCGCGACCCCCGATATGATGAGGGACCTAAGCAAGCTCGGCAAGATCCTGGGCCCGCGCGGCCTTATGCCCAGCCCCAAGACCGGCACCGTAACTCAGGATATAAAGAAGGCCGTTGAGGACGTAAAAAAAGGGAAGGTGGAATTCCGCGCCGATAAACAAGCGGGTTTGCACCTTTCGGTAGGTAAGCTTTCTTTCGATGAAGCAAAGCTTCTTGAGAACGCCACTTGTGTCATCAATGCCATAAACGAATCTAAACCGCAAACAATCAAAGGCAAATTCGTAAAGAGCATGTTTATTTCCTCTTCTATGAATCCCGGCCTTAAGTTAGAAGGTTAAAGCGTATGAAGAAACTAGGCCTTTTAGTAAAAGAAATTTCTCAGAGCCGCATAACCCGCGACCTGAAAGAGTCCGACAGCGTTTTTATAATAAAATACTCCGGATTATCCAGCCCCGATATATGCTCGCTGCGCCAGTCTTTAAGAGGCGCCAACGCTTCGTTATTCGTGGTAAGGAATAACATCGCCAAGCGCGCGCTGAAAGATTCCGGTTTTGAGAATTTAACGCAGACCATAGATGGGCCATGCGGGTTTGTTTTTTCCAAGGAAGAGCCCGTAGGCGTTTCCAAGATTCTTTACAATTTCGCCAAAGACCATGACAAACTAAAACTGGAAGGTGGATTATTAAAGGACAAGGTTTTGGCCACGAAAGACATAGAAATACTGGCAAAGCTTCCCGCCAAGGAAGTTTTGAGGGCGCAGGCGGTGGTGGCGCTTAAATCGCCTATTACCGGCATAGTCATGGTCCTGAACCAGACTTTAAGGAAATTCGTGTACTGCCTTGAGCAGATAAAAAATAAAAAGAGTAATTAAAAGATAATTTATTTAAAGGAGGAGCGAGAAATGGCAAACGAAAAAGTGGCGGAATTGATTAAATCGATTGAAGGGATGACGGTGTTGGAACTTTCTGATCTGGTAAAATCTCTTGAGGAGAAATTTGGCGTCCAGGCAAATATGCCTATGATGGCCGCTCCTATGGGAGGGGCAGCAGCGGGAGGCGCAGCAGCTCCGGCCGCTGAGGAAAAAACCACCTTTACCGTAGTGCTGGCAAACGCCGGCGGCAACAGGATCGCGGTTATCAAGGAAGTGCGGACCATTACCAGCTTAGGATTGAAGGAAGCCAAGGACCTGGTTGATGCTGCGCCAAAGCCGGTAAAAGAAGGCGCTACCAAGGAAGAAGCTGAAGATATAAAGAAAAAACTTGAAGCTGCTGGCGCAACGGTTGAATTGAAATAATATCGTACCACCTATATATATAGGTAGAAGGAAAAATGATAAAACGCAAGACTTTCGCAAAGTTCAAAGACGTTTACGATTTACCTGATCTTCTCGATATCCAGGTTGAATCATACGAGGAATTCCTGCAGATGGACGTGCCTCCTTCCGAAAGGAAGCACCAGGGTTTGCAGGAAGTATTCGAAGATGTTTTCCCCATCGAAAGCCACGAGCATTCGATAAGGCTTGAATTCATCAGCTATAGTTTCGGTAAACCCAAATACGACATTACCGAATCGAAAAACCGCTCGTTTACATACGCAGCTCCCCTTAAAGTAAAGTTCCGCCTGATCACCCCGCGCGAAATAAAAGAACAGGACGCGTATTTCGGAGAAATACCTTTAATGACCGATACAGGCAGTTTCGTCATTAACGGAGATGAAAGAGTAGTGGTAAGCCAGCTGCAGCGTTCGCCGGGTATTTCCTTCGAGGAAGAAGACCATCCCACCGGAAAGAAAATATTTTACGGCCGTATCATACCTTACCGCGGAGCATGGCTTGAGTTTAAATATGACCTCTCCGAGACCATTATCGCCTACGTGGACAGGCGCAAGAATTTCCCGGCGACCCAGATATTGAGGGTGCTGGGATTTTCCACTGAAGAAGAGATCATCGCGGCATTCGGAAAAGATTACCCCGAGATAAGGAATACCCTTAAGAAAGACCTGACCAAGAATAAGGAAGAAGCCCTCCTTGATTTTTACCGCAAGATGAGGCCGACAGAACCTGTTTCTAAAGAAGCGGCGGAAAATTTATTTTACAAGCTTTTCTTTGACCCGAATAGATACGACTTAGCCTGCGCCGGAAGATTTATCCTGAATAGAAAACTCGGAATGGAAGTGCCCCTGGAGAAAAGGATACTTGATTCGGCCACAGTGATAAAAGTCATCGAATATCTGATAAAATTGCACGAAGGCGTGGGAAAAATAGACGATATCGACCACCTGGGCAACCGCCGTGTTAAAACCGCCGGAGAACTTGTCCAGAACCAGGTTAGGATCGGTATGAGCAGGGTGGAACGTTCTATCAGGGAAAGATTGGGAGTACTGGGAGACGCCGAGACCCTGAATATCCATTCTTTCATCAACTCCAAGCTTTTTTCCATCCAGCTGCATGATTTCTTTGCCCGCAGCCAGTTGTCCCAGTTTATGGACCAGGTGAATCCCCTGGCCGAAATGACCCATAAGAGAAGATTAAGCGCGGTAGGCCCCGGAGGATTGTCCCGCGAGCGCGCCGGCTTTGAGGTAAGGGATATCCATCCTTCCCATTACGGAAGGATATGCCCCGTAGAGACACCTGAAGGCCCGAACATCGGCTTGATCTCATCTCTTAGCACTTACGCCAGGGTCAACAGCTTGGGTTTCCTTGAGACGCCTTACAGGAAAGCCGAAGACGGCCGCGTTACCAAAAAAATAGATTATCTTACCGCGGACCTTGAAGAAGACAAGACTATCGCCCAGGCAAACGTGATCTTAGACACCGACGGCACTTTCATGGAACGCGACATTTCCTGCCGTCATAAAGGCGATTTTCCCAGGCTTCTTCCCAAGCAGGTCGAATATATGGATGTGTCCCCCAGGCAGCTGGTTTCGGTCGCGGCCTCATTGATCCCGTTTTTGGAGCATGATGACGCTAACCGCGCGCTTATGGGCTCAAATATGCAGAGGCAGGCCGTGCCATTAATGATCACCGAATCTCCTGTAGTCGGTACGGGCATGGAAGGAAAAGTAGCCTATGATTCAGGCGCGGTTGTGGTGGCGGAAGAATCAGGCAAGGTAACCGCCGTGGACAGTTCCGCGATCACGGTCGGTAAAAAGACATACGTGCTTAAGAAATTCCTGCGCACAAACGCCGATACCTGCCTTAATCAAAGGCCTTTGGTAAAATTGAACGAACATGTGGAAAAAGGGCAGGTCATCGCCGATGGTATTGCCACCAAAGAGGGAGACCTCGCGCTGGGAAAGAATTTGATGGTGGCTTTCATGACCTGGAGAGGATATAATTTCGAAGACGCGATACTGATCAATGACAGGATAGTCAAGGAGGACATTTTTACCTCCATACATATAAAAGAATTTGAGATCGAAGCCACCGAAACAAGGCTCGGCAATGAAGAAATCACCCGCGATATACCAAACGTCAGCGAAGAATCTTTGAAGAACCTCGATACGACGGGAATAATCCGTATCGGCGCGGAAGTGGCCCCGGGCGATATTATCGTCGGCAAAGTCACTCCCAAAACGGAATCCGAACTTTCCCCAGAGGAAAGGCTCCTCAGGGCAATTTTCGGCGAGAAAGCTTCTGATGTGCGCGATACGTCTTTAAGGGTACCTCCGGGAGTCGAAGGTGTCGTGGTGGATGTGCATGTGTTCC